>CAIYZD010000810.1 GCA_903930585.1 uncultured Geobacteraceae bacterium
ACCTCCACAACCTCCACAACCTCCACAACCTCCATATTTATTTAATTTCTTCACCAGTAATCATTCTTTCTTGATGCCGGTTACAAATCCCAGTGCCCCACCCGTCAAGCCAAGCGCCTTTAGCACCAATATGGCCGGCACGGCAACCTCGACGGCAGCCGCAGCTACCACGAGGCTTATTCCGGCAACGACACCGACTCCCAGACCGGCGACTGTTTTGCCAACAACAGAACAGGCGGTGTGGATGTTTTCCTGGGCCGTATTATAATAGATATAACTGTCGGCTTTTTTTCCCTCAGAACTATTCTCGGATGTTGACGTCTCCATTTTCAGCCCCCTCATATATTAAATTTGTTGCGCGATACACTATAGTGCGATCAACCATATCTTCAACTATTGAATGATATTCAGGTTCAAACCATCTCTTGAAGAGAGCAAAGGTTCTATTCATAGGCCATTTAACGTTGTCACTGCACCAATTTAATAGCTGTTTAACAAATATGTCGCCATAAACCGCATTGAGAAAATCGTTTCTTTGGTGAGGACCGTCAAACTCAGGGATCAGATACGCCTGACAATTAGTATTCATATCTCTGAGCGTGATGCCACCTTTGCCCGGCAGCGAGCCTACCCACTCTCTGAATGGTTCTTTAGCTTTCAAGAGCAGCAGACTTCTATCGATCGTTTTGATACTTTTTTTCACTTTAGATGACTTTATCGCAACGAACGCGCTATCATAACCCTCGTGCATATATATTCTGCCGGTAAGGGTATCACCGGAACAGGTAAAGTTTCCGTACCCACTGAGAGAATCGCTTTCATTGCTGACAACCCAGGTAAACAGGTATCTGTCACCGGTCTTCTTGATCTCCATCCGGGCGTCAAAACCGATGAAGTGCAGCGTGCCTTTCCTCCCCTGAATGCTGATGCGAGCCCGTTCAGCCGGGTTGGACTTTTTTTTGTCCCATATTTCCATCTCGACAATTTCGTACAGACCATTTATCGCCATACTTCTAACTCCGTTATTCCGTAACGACCCGCGTCACTTGCAATCTAGGTCAGAAATCCACCACTCCTATTTAACACTGAAAAGCGCCCTTCCGAGCCTGGTAATTATCAAGGTAACCGGACTAACCCGCCCGTTATTTCGTTTTTTATACCCTGCGAGCTCCTTTTCAATCCCGCCAAGCCTGCCGACAAGTCTCGACAATACGGCATCACTACCAACCCCACTGGTGCCTTTTTTTATCAAAACAGAGACCCGCTCGATGATCTCGCCGGAAATCTTCCGCTTTTTGGAGTTAAGTGAGTTAACGTCATAGGTTCGAACAGCTTTTCTAGAAATCACAATAGCAGAGTCTGCGGCTTTTTGAACAGCACTAATAAAAAGCTCTCCCGCATGTTGCAGATTGAATCTGAGGCCGGTTTTCATACAAACTCCTTCGATGATCAGATTCTCATCCTGACGTACCAATTGTGACACGTCCGGCAGCCATTCACCCTCTCCCGCCAAACCCCCAACGGCGATGAATAAAGCTCTCTCCAAACCTGAAGATTAGACGGTCGGTCAAAAGCCCAATTGCAATGATAAGTATCATTGCCGCCACTACCAGGGCCATATCGTGCAATTCACGCCCCATCATCAGCGTCGATCCGATACCGCTGGTTACATAGAGAAGTTCGGCGGCCATGAGTGAGCGCCACGCAAACGACCATCCCAGTTTTGCCCCCGTGATAATCGCCGGTAATGACGCGGGCAAAAGCACATACCAGTAGAAACGCCACCCTGTAGCCCCTAGTATGCTGGCAGCTCTCAGGTAAAGTGTCGGTATTGTTTTGACACCATCTCGAACCGCGAGAGTTATGGACATGAGCGAACCCATGATGATCACAAACTGCATGGCTGTCTCGCTTAGTCCGAACCAGAGCACGGCCATCGGGAGCCAGCAGATGCTCGGAAGTGCTTGCAGCCCTACGGCCAGACTGCCGATTGTGTCGTCCAGCAACCTCTTTCGTCCAAGCAGAAGCCCCAGTGGAATCCCGATAAAAAGAGATGTGCCGTACCCCATGCAGAGTCGTTGCATACTCGCCCGGATTGCCAGTGGCAGAGTTCCGTCGCGCATGCCGATAACAAGAGCATCCGCCACCTCCTTCGGAGGGGGGAAAATAACTTCACTCCAGAGTTCCAGAGAAGCAGCAACCTGCCAGATAGCTATCAGCAAGACAAAGAATCCAAGCCGGGCCGCCCGTCCCCTCCAGACATAGTAGCCTTGAGCAAAAAAGCGCGCTTTGGCAATGTCATTCTGCGCTTCCTGATCAATCGACATGATACCCCTCTTCCATGGTTGCTCTCAAGACTTCATGACGAAGGTCATCTCGTATTTGTGATGCGATCTTGACTACTTCAATATCCTCAAGATAACGATTTCTTTGAAGGTCGATCGGGTATTCGCGCAGTATCTTTCCCCCCTTTGCCGCCATAAGAATAACCCGCGTACCAAGACGCACCGCTTCGCGAACATTGTGTGTTACAAAAATTATGGTTTTTTTTGTCCGTTGCCAAACCAGCTCTACCTCTTCATGCAGCATGTCACGCGTCTGGGAATCCAGAGCGCCAAACGGCTCATCCATCAGCAGGATATCGGGATCCATTATCAATGCACGCGCCAGGGCCACTCGCTGTTTCATACCTCCGGACAACTCATGAACCCAGGCAGTTGAAAAATCCGACAGGTTAACGGTCTTGAGCAACAGGGCCGTCCTCTCTTCCCGTTCACTTTTGTGGATTCCGGCCATTTTGAGTCCGAACATGATGTTCTGACTGACATTTAGCCACGGAAACAACGCATGTTCCTGAAACATGACAAACCGGCTGGTACCCGGACCGGTTATCTTTTCGCCGTCAATACGCACTTCGCCAAGATCCGGCGGTTCAAACCCGGCCACGATATTAAGCAGAGTCGTCTTGCCGCAGCCGGAAGGCCCAACGATACAGACAAACTCCCCTTCTGCAATCTGGAGGTCTAAAGCACTGAGACCATATACCGGGCCGGATTGCCCCACATAAACCCTGGATACATTTATGAGCTCGACCTTGGTCATGGTTGTCACTTCTCCTTGACCGGCGGCAGCGACTTTTTTTTCAGTATTTCATTGAGCAGAGTTACGTCAATGAGATTTTTGATACCTCCGGTGAGGTCTGTGTTCCGTGGCAGATATCCCAGATCCCTGGCTCTGCCGGCAGAGATTAAAAGCGGACCGGCTAACGGGTCAAAAGTAACCGTTACACGGGCAAACGCCTCAGCAAGCAGGCCGGAAGGCATCGGTTTGTTAACAATACGGGCCAACTGTTCATTGAAGCGTTTTTGAGCTTCGGCGGGGTGTTTTTGTATCCATTCCGTCACTTCAAGATGGGCCTCAAGAAAACGCTTCACCAGTTCCCGGTTCTTTTCATAAAATTCTGTGCGAACAACAACCACGGTGGTGGGGAACTTCCCTTCGTTCCATAGCTGCCGTTCATCAAGTTGAATCTTTCCCCCTCCATCCAGAAGCAGGCGGGATACCCATGGCTCCGGAACCCAGGCGCCATCAAGTTTTTTTTGCTGGAAGAGCATCAGAATGTCCGAGTTCTTGATCGGGATGACGCTCACATCACGTCCGGGAGTAAGGCCATTGTTTTTGAGCCAGTGCCTGAGAGCAACATCCTGAGTATTTCCCAGTTCAGGTGAAGCAATGCGCTTACCCCTAAAATCTTGTACCGATGCGATGCGACAATCTTTCGGCACAACAAGGGCAGCGCCACCGCTGGCAGATCCGGCTATAATTTTCAACGCCTTCCCTTTTGACCTCAGGAATGCGTTCACCGCAGGGTTGGGCCCAACGAAGGCGATATCAAGTTGACCAGCGATGAGAGCTTCCATTTCGGAAGGACCGGCATTAAACGTTTTCCAGTCGATCGCCCCCCCCATTCGTTTGTCAAAGATTCCGAGGCTCTGACCGATAATTGGCTGTAAATGGGTGATATTGGGAAAGTGACCGATCCGGATTTTTTCTGCGCCCAATGCGAGGTTACTGAGTCCACATAAAAGTGACGTGACGATTATAAGAGTGCGTACCGGAGCTGAGAGCATGGCCACGGTTTTAATAATACGTTTCAATGGCAATTCCTTGTTGAAAAACGGGGGACTCGGGATTTAGAGTAAAGAACGACTTGGATCTAAACGTTATTTCTCGCCCTGATTGACTCAACCGTTATCAAGGCGGTCCGCTCCAACTCAGTCAACAGCTTCCGCACGGCTTCCAGGTTATTCTCATGTGCGGCCGTTTCAATCAGATAACAGATTTCCCGCAGAGCAGGAGCACATATATTGGCAGCCAGACTCTTTAACGTATGAGCTTGCAGGCAGATGGCCTGGGCATCATCCCCTTTTGCAAGTTCACCCAGTGTCTTCATATCGTCAGGCAACGCCTGCAGTACATCATTCAATATGCTTTCTGCAAAATCACGATCACCGTCAAAATTGTTCAGCAGTTCTATCTCATCAAACAACTGTGAAACATCCGGTTGGTCGCTCATGACAGGTATCGTCTCCTCTGTTTGCTCTTTGGCAATAATCTTCTGAGCGGTAATATCAATGATAATCCCATGCAGGAGAACGCTGCCATCCGGCAGACTTTTGGGACGCGCATTACCAAAAAGCCGGCGTACTCCCTGATTCGGGAGCGTGATCCGGTATTCATGTACCCACGGCTTCAAGGTGCGGGCAGAATCCTGAATAGAAGCAACAACTCCGTAATAGTCATCCGGATGCAATACCGCAAATACCGGCGTGGCATCCTCGCCGACCTGTTCCGGTGTGATTCCGTAAATTTCGTGGATAGCGGCGCTCACATACGGAAAACAGGAGCGACCATCCGGAAACAGCTGGTATCGAAAAATCATCCCCGGCATATCACAGGAAAGAGAGGTCAGGAGATCCTGGTTCCGCCGCAGTGTGTCCCCCAACTCCGCTTGTGAACGACGCAGTTCATCATTTTGCGTCTCCAGCTCAACCTGACGAACCTGCAGTTCGTGCAGCATCTGCAGAACCTGTTCGGGAGAAAGCTGATCTTGAGCAGATACGCCTTCCCCTCCCCCTGTTGTTTGCCCGGTACGCGGTTGAAGATCCAAGTCTGATTTCATTTCATACCTGCCATCAGCTGCCGAGACAGCATTTTTTCATTCGTGTTCACCGACTGCAGTAAACCGTCGGAAAGCGTCATTTTCACCCTCCGGTTGTTCTATTGCCGAGAATACTATCTTTTATAGCAGAGCTGAAACAATTTGCAAACAGAACAAAGAATCACGTATAGTTCACTTTATCTTCTGAAGGAGCAAACTATGTGTGATCGCTTTACGTTAAATATCCCGGCGGACGTTCTTACCAAAACATTTGATCTGGCGGAAGTCCCGGAATATGAACTTCGATATAATATTGCACCGAACCAACATATTGTTACCATACGAAACTCGGGAAATAAAAACAGATCCGGTTTACTCAAATGGGGACTAACTCCAGGCGAACAGAGTGAAAACCATCTCTCTTCAACCACCGCCTGTTCTGAAACGGTCAACGCAGACCCACCTTTTTGTCATGCCATCAGGTACAGCAGATGCATTATACCTGCGTCCGGTTTTTATAAATGGTTTTCGGCTGAAAATAATAAACGACCGTATTACATCCGCCTTGCAAACAGTTCTCTCATGGGATTCGCCGGACTATGGGAACGTTGGGAGACTCAAGACGGGTCGGAATGCGAAACGTGCTGTATTCTCACGACTGAAGCAAATGAGCTGATTCGGCCTGTAAATGACCGGATGCCGGTAATTATCCAGCCTGACAGTTACAATCTTTGGCTGGACAGTACTACGTATGACCTGCATGATCTCCAGGACCTGTTTGAGCCCTATCCGTCTGATTTAATGGTCGCCTACCCTGTACCTGAGCTTGTAAACAATCCCCGTTTTGATAGTGCTTCCTGCATTGTGCATATGTAAAAGCTTACTACTCGATTGTTTCGTCCAATACTATTTTCAGGACTTTTTTATTGTGTTTACCTTTTGACGTTGCTAAATTATGATGCAAGGTTTGTCTGGAGGACATCTTATACATGAAATACCTCAATGGGTCCGATGGACTGGAAATTGTACTGAGCCTGCGGGACTTTAATGATTTTGTTGACGAGTTGCGAATGTTTACAATGCCGCCGGTACTGGCCGGCCTTGAACGACTGGATGCGACGGACTTATTCATAGCCAAGCAACTTGCAGTTCCTGAGACCATAATATCAGAGTGGAAGACCGGTAAGTTCACGTTGACGATGGAGCAACAACTTGCTCTTTGCAGCATGCTTGAGCGTGGAATAAAGATATATGAAGATATTTTTGCGGGATACGAGAGCGATAACATTGAGCGCCCGTTTTATGAAATGGGGGTACTGAAAGAGCATATCCGGTGTGCGAAAAAATTATTGAAGTTACAGCGTGAAATAATTGCCGCAGGCACATGAATGACTGCCTGGTATCATCAACTGCTTAAAGGGCGGCGAACGACCGCCTCAATAAGGGCTGTCCGGCCCTCTTCAAAATTCAGAAATTGGTTATGTGCCATCTGACTGAATTCCGGTCCCAACAAAAGGTGAAGCCCCAGAGGAAATGTCCCGTTTTTTTGAATTTTTTCCTTCATATCCCTGAACCACGTGCGGCCAACTTCCGTGACATCTCTCCAAACCAGAATTTCAAAACCGACATCAGAGAGCGCATTCAACAGTTGGTCTGACGTCAGTAAAAAACTGATTGCAGGTTCTCGCGCCCACGGGACGGGAAAATGTATGTCCTCACCTGTTCCTGAGAGGACATCATAGATTGCAAACCTTCCCCCCGGTTTAAGTACACGCCATATCTCGCGATACAATCTGTTTTTGTCGGAAATATTCATTGAAGCATGCTGTGTCCAGACAACGTCGAACGAACTGTCGGAAAACGCCATGTCAATCGCATTTCCCTGTTGGAATGAGACGAGAGAATCCAGTCCGAGACGTCGAGTAAAACCTGTTGCAACACGACAATATTCCGCACTCAAATCGAGACCCGTCACATGACATCCAAATTCCTGTGCAAGATAGCGCGAGGCTCCACCAAGACCGCATCCCACATCAAGCACCCGCATCTCGTTATCAGGAGTGATGTCTTTGGCCAAAGCGACTGTTGCCTTGCGGCCACGAACATGAAACTCATCAACGGCGGCAAGATCTTCAGCTTTGAGATCATGAAGGTCATGGATCTTCGACTCTAAAGCATTCAGTATCGTCGCTTCGAGGTTCTCATGGGCGTAATGGGCACCAACATTCGTATCAGTTGACATAGCCGCTGCCGATAATCTACTCATTTTCTCTGTAATTCCCTGGGCTGCCTCACTCCGGACTATTGAGATCGGCGACGATCAATTTCAGAACGTGTTCTCAATCAGCACTTCATTTAAGGAAATCTTGCCGACTCGTGGAAATGATTCCTGGGTACGTCTGCCAATAGTAATCATCATGCTGACGACGTGGCCTTCGGGAAGGTTAATCAGTTTCCCGACTGCACTAAAATCAAACCCATCCATAGGGCAAGAATACCATCCCTGTTCCTGGGCAAGGAGCATGATTGACATGGAAATTATTCCGCAGGAGCGCATGGCTTCATCCCGTTGTACCTGGGGTTTGTCACGATAGTAGGCATCAATTGCCGGTATGAGCATGTCCTGGTACATCTGCGGCGCTCCCGCCCAGTAACGAGCAGGTTCTTTTGCCCAGGCATTCAGGTCAGCACAAACGACAAACAGCAGGGATGCATCCGTCACCTTGTCCTGATTCCATGCAACTTCACGAATATTCTGTCGTAAAGCAGAGTCTTTGACATTCACAATGCGCCAATTCTGGATATTGAAAGCTGTTGGCGACAGCATGGCCTTTTCCAGCAGGTCATTTACCTCCTGTTCGCTGATTGTAAATGCCGGGTCGAACATTTTCTCCGCCCGTCTTTCCTGAATTGCTGTTGAAACATTCATAGGTATCTCCTTTATTTATGTTGCTTTCTTTTCTCGCTCCTTGATAAGTACAAACAGCAGGTAGGACACAATACCAATATTTGCAACGAGTACGGTGATTCTCGGCCATGTTACTTTGCTGGCTACCTCATAAATCTCGACCGGGACGTATATGCCGCCGGAAAGAACGGCAAACCACTCGGCCCATGTTTTTCTCAGCCAAAGACCGCCTGCTTCTATCATGCGCACAACAAAGTACATTGTCGCAGCAAAAGCCATGCTCCAAAGTTTAGTATCGTCTATATGCTCCACCAGGTCGAGAAAAACCCGCGGATAATGGCTGGCAGGATTGAGGTGAAACTGTTTCACCAGATGCATGGCAGCTTCATTAACATCCGTGTGGATGTAGGACAGCAACTCGAAACCAACGAGGAGAACCAGTATCCCCTTTGCTCCTTCAAAGAGCGCAACAACGTGCAGTCCGCGTGTGTGTGGCTGTTTGCTGATCTGCTTTTGGACTTTGGTGTGGCTCTTTTTCATTCGTATGTCTGCATCAGTTCACTTTTCAGGTTACTTGCGATCGTCTTGGCTCGCCATATTACAAATTAGTGCAGGTTTAAGAATGGGGACACGGGGTATTACGTTAAGCTTCCGCCCTGAGCGGGAGGAACATAAACCCTTTTATTCTTGCTAACATCGAATATCCAATGGACGTGTAGAAGGGAATAAGTTTTTCACCTGCGGGATATAAGACAATATTGGAGAAGGGGAAAAAGCCTGCAGCATCCATAGCTTTATTAAATACGGTAGACATTAAGTATTCTGAAGCGGTCAGTCCCTCAAGAGCATCTAAGTTCACTTTCCGATACTGCTTTGAGACAAAGAGAAAGGCAACTTGAAGGTAATATTTACAAGGATTTACTTTCGGTAGTTGATGTATATCTACGGTAACAAAACCAATATCCCTGCCGTCAATCTGAAGATCATGCAATTTGGCTTGTTCCTTAGTTGTGAGAGAAGCAGCCTTCTTAATGTTAACAATTTCGTCGGGTCTTTCTCTATTGCTTTGCCAACGCTTCAGAAACTTTCCGGGAATTAAATCGGTACCGCTAACAGATAGTATTTCAATGGACACTTTATGCCGCTGCAGCTACAAGTTTGTTTTGGGCAGATTTTGTCGCAATATTTGCTGCCTTCGCAGCAAGAGAAAGTGCTTGTGGAGGGGTAACTGCAGTGGCAAGCTGATTGAGAGCCTCTTTAGGAAGTTTTTCTGGAAGCCGCATACCTACCGAAAAAGTGAGTAACATATCTTAAGCCTGCTTTTGATGTAGTTTCATTTTTATAGGATTTACTCTACCTCTATATTTCCATATGTTCAAGAAAAATTGAGAACGGTGTTAAGGGAGGGGCTGGGTGACATGAAGCTGTCGCTTCAGTTCTGCTATCTCTGCTCTCTGGCTCTGAATAACTGCCGTGGTCTATACTATGCCAACTGAAAAACTTACTCAGCGTTTTGTAGGGTACCTTCAGATTACCACAGACCGTTTACGAGAGCCTATGGAGCGCATTAGTGGCAAGCTGATGGAGCTTATGGGAATACCTGTAGTGGAAACCCAATCTGAATAGAATTTGACGTAAGATGAATTTAAACTGCAAAATAATTCCAAGGAGAGATTGTCATGGCCAGTTGGATACAGCCAAAGAACTTGATTTCCTTCTACACGAGACTGGAAAAGATTCATCTGTCCTATTGGCTCAAGCTGTTCAGGAAGGAATTCACATTCTTTTCAAGCGCCAAGTCACAGATGCATATATCAATAAGCGTATTGACCGTTCCCAGGCTCTGCTGATGCTCGGAAACGAC
>CAIYZD010000811.1 GCA_903930585.1 uncultured Geobacteraceae bacterium
GCAATTAACATGCTCGATGCCGCTATCAATGGCCAGGTCCATTTGCGACCAGAATCCTTACGAGCGTTATGAAAAGGTGTAACTTAAGACAAAATAAAATAAGAGTGAAACTATGAAAAAATCTGTTGGAGCAAAAACCTTACTTTTTCCAACTCCAGTGCTGATGGTCGGCACCTATGACCAGAACGGCAGACCGAACCTGATGAACGCCGCATGGGGCGGTATCTGCTGTTCGCAACCACCCTGCGTTGCCGTATCTTTGCGCAAAGCGACCTATTCATACAACGGCATTGTGGAGCATAAAGCATTCACTGTCGGTATTGCCTGTCAGAGTAAAATGGCTGAAGCTGATTTCTGCGGTATTGCATCAGGCCGTGATGTCGACAAGTTTGCCGTTACCGGACTTACCCCCGTCAAAAGCGATTTGGTTGATGCTCCCTACGCCGAAGAGTTCCCGGTTGTTCTTGAATGCCGCCTGCTACACACCATTGAAATCGGACTACATACCCAGTTTATCGGTGAAATAATAGACGTAAAAGGCGACGAACACGTCTTTGACGAAGATGGCCTTCTCGACATCATGAAAATTCAACCACTCATTTTTGATACATCTCACAAGGGATATCATGGGGTCACCCCAAGCATCGGTAAAGCGTTTTCTATCGGTAAAGAGTTCCAGAAATGAGCATACCTCCATTACATCATATAGATCGAGCACTGGACACTTAATCCGGAAAGGATCATAAGAGAGGCGACAATATGACCGTTTCAATGTTCGATCATCCAACTCTTTCTGCTCGCTATTTCTACCCTTGGCCAAATCATTTCGAGAACCCTTATGAAGGAAGAGGATGAACTCTTTTTTCCCGACGTAAAGCGGGCCGATGTGGCAATACGTGACGGCTACCGTAAACTGCCAAATATTGCAGATATGTTACACATGACGGGTCACGCAGAAACCTTCTTCATCCCCCTCAACGCTTCATTTCATTTATATCAACACAATCAGGCTGTTATGCCTCCCCGTTTCCCCTGAAAATCTCCGGCACGCTCGTTGCTATTATATCTTCAGAATACATATCTCAAGCAACAGAGGAAATACTACCATGAGCACGGATAGCTTGGTTCCTAAAGGTGTTGTACGTCTTGTGGCATTCATGAAGGCTCTGTAGGTGAAAAGCTGTGGAGGGTCGTAAACCCGGATGAAAATAAAAACTGACATTCCACCACCATCGTTTCCGGATTCCAGTGAGATGACGGACGAATCGGAAAGCGATCAGATTAGCCAGAATATTGAGGCGGTTCTGGATTTCTACACGCGTGAAGATAAAAAAATAAGTCACTCGCAGCGTATCCTGGAACGTATCAGCTATTTTATCGGACAGCCGGTCTTTCTCGGCATCATTCTTCTGGTTGTCGCGTTATGGGTGCTTACCAATGTCACATTGCTCCAGTTTGACATGGAAGAGTTTGACCCGGCGCCATATTTCTGGCTGCAAGGAATTATCGGTTTAGGTGCATTGTTTAACACGACCGTGGTTCTATCAAAGCAGAACCGGCTCGCCAAGCTTGCGGAACAGCGAGAACATCTGGATCTGAAAGTAACGTTACTGACGGAGCAGAAAGTTGCCAAGCTTATTGACCTGTTGGAGGAGTTGCGACGTGATCTGCCGAATGTCAAAAACCGCCATGATCCAGAGGCAGTAGCGTTGCAGAAATCAATGAACCCAGAGCTTGTGCTTGCCGCACTGGATGAACGCGGTGAGACGGATGGGCAATTAAAGCATTCCGAAGAAATCGCTAAAAACTAAGAGCGCCGAACCGGTCCGCCCGGCTATGCACCACCATTTTCCCCTGTTTGGGATCCCGTTGTAATTGCTGCCCGTGAGGCGGCCAAGAAATTATGACGCTTTTGAAAACAGCCACCTTGGACGTAAAGCTGATTGCGCAGTTAGTATCGGAGGAAACATGAAGGTTGATCTCAAGAAAGAGCAGACAGCATCCAACAAAAGGCCGCCTTACCAGTACTCGCTTGCGGCAAAAGTTTTTTTCTGGTCAATGGATCTTGTTACAGGAAATAAAATAAGCCTTCCCAAAGTCAAGCTCATAGAAATACTGGCCAGCATACCCTACCGCTCGTGGGAAACCCGCCAGTATACGCGCATGACGAAAGGTTACCAGAATAGGGATTTGGTGCAAGAATCCCGCAAAATCATGATGTGGGCCCGCGACGCACAGGACAATGAGTATTGGCACTTACTGGTTGTCAACGAGAAGATGAAAGAGGATGGAATCAAGAACCCGTGGTACCTGTTCCCACCTGTCCCTCTTTTTTTGGTCGGTATCTATGCAGCAATAATGCACGTAATGGCTATTATCAACATTCGCAGAGCATTTCTGTTCAACGCTGAGTTCGAGGACCATGCCGAGCATGTGTATGCACAATTTGTTGAAGAGAATCCGGAGTGGGAACAGCAATCCGTTAATAATGAACTGACGGAAGGGCACGGAGAATTGCCTACCTGGGCCGATGTATTCAGGCGTATTGGTCTGGACGAACGGGACCATATGAACATGAGTTTTCAATTCTGTGATAAATCGGAACAGGTTGTTGAATATGACTGGATGCCCGAGAAGAAACTGGGCTCAGGGGGAGTGTTTGCGCAGGGATGCCGATTTAATTGATAACAGCATCTATCATACGGAGAATGACCTCTGGTGGCAACCTGATTCAGCACTTTACCTGTTGAAGACGTCTGTTAACCCAGACATGATATACGGCAGAGTAAGGTTGTGCAGGAAGGTGTTGGAATCAATTACAGCTACAGTAAACAGGAGAAAATAAATGAAAACCAAGAATGATGGGTACACTGTTTTCAGATGTATAGTTTTGACCCTGCTGACTGCTGTTTGTCTGCTTGTAATGGAACTTGTGATAATCCCATGCAGTTATGCTGATGGCGCATCTGACAAAATGGCATCAAACGTTCCCGTGGGTAAAACAAATAAAAAAGGAGTCACCATGAAAGGTTATGTGCAAAACATTGAGGAACTCACCGTTAAGAATACAGACTTTCGTCGGGTACTTTACACGACAAAACAGAGCCAGCTCGTCCTCATGGCATTAGATCCCAAGGGCGAAATCGGGATGGAAGCCCATATGCCCGACCAGTTTTTTCGCGTGGAAGAGGGTATCGGTGAAGCGGTTATCGATGGCGTTCGGACTGCGATACGAGCAGGCTTTGCAATTATTATCCCTGGTGGGAAAAATCACAACATCATCAATACCGGCACTGTTCCAATGAAGCTCTATACGATCTATTCGCCCCCGAATCATCGGGACGGCGTTGTCCATCATACCCGAGCTGAAGCGGAGGCAGACAATGAGCACTTTGACGGTAAAACAACGGAATAAGATGAAATCTATAATCATTTTCGGTTCAGGTATAGCAGGATTGAGCGCTGCCCATGAGCTGGCAGAACTGGGTTATTCAGTCACTGTGTATGAAGCAACTGATCAAGCGGGTGGATTCTTTAGAAGTGCGCGGCTCGGTAAAGACAATATGCCTACGGAATATTCCTGGCACGGCATGGGACCCTGGTACCATAATGCTTTTGATGTAATGCAGAAAATTCCTTTTAGCGAAAACGGAAGCATCTACGATTTGGCCCTCTCTCGCCCCGTTGATTTTGGAATTTTTCCCGATACCGCTCAGGCTCAATTTTATGCAGGGTTAGAAAGTATTCCCAAAATGTTCAGAATGAACACAAGGGATTTCATTATGTGGTCTTACGTAATGCTCAAAGCCTGGACTTCCAACAACAGAAGCAGATCAAAATATGACAAGCTCAACGCAGCGCAAGCCTGGAAACCTTTTCTGGAGAATACAGCCTATAAAACATGGCGCTCCTGTTTTGGCCCGTGGATTGGCTCGGATTGGTCAAAGGTTTCATTACATACCACCGGTGATTTTTTCAGAAAACAACTAACCACAAAACCTCCACATGAACATAAAGCGGATCACGAGGGTCCCGCGTGGACGCAAGAGGCAGAAATTGGTTGGTTGCTATTTAAAGGTCCCAGCAGTGAATACCTGTTCACCCCCTGGATAAAACAGTTAAAAAAAATGGGTGTAACCTTTGTTTGGGAGAAAGCGCTCACAAAATTAGAGTTTGATGGAACTACCATTGTCTCCGCTTTTTGCGGCGATGATAAAATTCAGGGAGATGGCTATATACTGGCAATCAATCCGTTTATAACGGCTGAGATTCTCAGCAAAACCCCCGCGCTTGAGAAGCAGGAACAATTAAGGCTATTCAAACCACTTATTCAGGGTGGCCCTCACATCCAAGTCTCTTTTCGATTGGCATTTTCCGAAGAAATAAAATTTCCGAGAAAAAGGACGGCCGTGGTCGTAAGTGATTCCGAATTCAATCTGACTCTTTTTGCCGTTGAACAGGTTTGGGACAAAGAAGTGGATTTAGGACAGAATATCAGATCTCTCTGGACCGGTACGTCCTGTATCAGCAGCGCTCCGGGAAGGATTTACCACAAGCCGGTAAATAATTGTACGAAGGAAGAATTTATCGAAGAGGTTACCGCACAGCTTATGAGCTGCGGCGCGCTGAATGAATTAATCAAAGAAGCAAATGATGGAAAAGAGTTACGGGAATTTCCCATTATTAAAATCGAAGTATGGCATGAGTGGAAATTTTCCCCCGCAGGAATTACCTCTCTTCAACCGAAATGGGTAAATTCAACTGATACCCAGGCATTTCTGCCCACCCAGAAAACTCCGGTTTCAAATCTATTTTTAGCCGGAGCCCACACAAAAACTCAAGCACAGGTATGGAGCATTGAAGGCGCTGTAGAAAGTGGCAGAAGAGCCGCTAATGCGATTGACGACCGAGTTGGAGTTATAAACCAGTATCAACCGCCATGGATTAAATTCCTGTCCGGGATAGATGACCTGCTGTTCACCATCAAAGCACCACAACTGATCGACTGTATTTTAATCTCACCGGTAGTATTGATTATTATTTTGTTATTGGCGTAATGCCTCTGTCGCGGACTTCACCCGTTCAACCGGGTGTCGGTAGATGGTGTTAACAGTTATCAGGCTGAAAGAATAAACCTCATGACCCTGGAAAATACTTATGGCGGAGAGCAGGAAAAAATGGCCCCTGGCAAAAAAACTTCTGACCTCCGGAGTACTTCGCTGGGCTGTCGGCATACCGGTCATCCTGGCTCTTGTCCACTTCGGCGCGTCGTATCTCCTTGACGAACCTCTGCGCAGAAGCATGGAAAGAAAGCTGAACCGTGACCTGAAAGGGTATTCGGTCCGGCTTTCGGGGGTACATGTCCAGCTGATCGGCCTCACCGTGACCGTGAATGGTCTGACCGTTCTGCAGCAGGCCCATCCTGATCCACCGGTTGCCTATTTCCCCATTGTCAAGGCCAGCATCCACTGGCGCGGGATTCTCGTGGGGAGGTTTGTTGGCGAATTGATGATGGACCGGTCGAAAATCAACATCAACCTCCTACAGCTGCGCAGCGAGACGGCCAGGGATGTTTCGTTCAAGGAGCGCGGCTGGCAGCAGGCGCTGGAGGACATCTGCCCGCTCAAGATAAACACGTTGAAAATAAACGACGCCAGCATTACCTATATTGACCAGGACCCGAAACAGCCCCTCGTCCTGAGCCACCTGAACCTCCAGGCAGCCAATATCCGCAATATTCACCTCCCCGACCAGGTCTATCCATCCTCGTTCCATCTTGATACGGCAATCTTCGGCGCCGGGCACGGCACTGTCGACGGTGTGGCGAATTTCCTTACTCAGCCGTATCCCGGCATAAAGGGGCGCGTGATTTTGGAAAATGTGTCGATTAGTCATTTCGGCACAATGGCGACCCGCTCGAACCTCTCCATACAAGGCGGTCTGCTGATGGCCTCGGGCGAGGCCGAGTATTCGCCAAAGGTTAAAAATGCCCACTTGGAAAACCTGACGATCATTGGGATGAAAATGGACTACATTCATTCGCAACGCACCGCCGGCGCCGAAAAAAAGCGCTCTGCCGCAGTGGAAAAAGCCGCCAGGGAGATCAGCAACAAGCCGGGTATGCTGATTCGTGCCGATCAGGTGAGTCTGGTCGGCTGTACCCTCGGCCTGGTGAACAAGGCGGCTCGCAAACCATACCGCATATTCCTTACGAATGCCGATTTCCATCTAAGCAACTTTTCAAACCAGTTTTCCCAGGGACCAGCGCAGGCGCGATTGAACGCGAGATTCATGGGAAACGGCAGCACAGTGGCATCCGCTACGTTCCGGCCGGAGAAGGGCGGCCCCGATCTCGATCTCTTTGTAAAAATTGGAGATACCCAGTTGACGGCGATGAACGATCTGCTGCGCTCCTACGGGGATTTTGACGTTTCCGCCGGCGTCTTTTCCCTCGCCACGGAGCTGCACGTCAGAAATGGAACCATTTCCGGCTATATCAAGCCGTTCTTCAAGGATATGAAGGTCTACGACAGACAAAAAGACAGTGGGCGGGGCTTCGGTCATCAGATGTACGAGATGCTGGTCGGAGGGGTCGCCAAGCTTCTGGAGAGCAGGTCGCAGCAGGAGGTTGCTACCAGAGCGGATATCTCGGGCCAGGCAGGGAATCCGGAAACCAGCACATGGCAGATCGTCGGCCAGCTCATCGAAAACGCATTTTTCAAAGCCATCCTGCCCAGTTTTGAAAAGGAGGCCGCCCGAGCAGGTAAACGGTGAGCAGGCTGAACGATGTATGGTTTCGAGCTGGCGTAACATACATTCGGGGCATTTAACCAACCGCAAAGAAGTAATTCGACATAATGTTTCGGAGCAGATACCGGAGTATGTAAAAAAAGGATGGTACCATGCATTCAAAAACGATTATTCCATTCGTGTGTTGTTCACTGCTTTTTGTTGTATCGGCGTATGCAGACCCGGATGGCGTGGTGATACAAGGTGAAGAGGGAACAACTGGAATTGCCGATACGGCGTCGAGACCAAACGCTGTAGAAACGGATTCTTCAATCGCATTGCAGTCCCGGCCACCTGCGGCACCAGATTCAGCCGGCATCAGGTATAACTGGCGGCGTAACAAGTATGCTGAAAACAGTGTTGACAACAATGTCATTCTATCCGAGCATCCGGTAAATTCACCGAAGCCGGCTGCCATTGCTCCGGAGAATGTTGTCCCCTGGGAGCAAATGCCTCAAAAAAGCTATCTTACTCCGGCTCTCGAAGTGTCCGGTTTTCTTGGCCTGCTCAGCCTCTACGACAGGGTTGCCTACCCCAACAAGATGCAGGACGGAAAAAAGGTGTACAGCTCGACCTTCTCCAGTACCTGGGATCACCTGAGAAAACAAAACTGGGCCTTCGACCAGGACGCTTTTAACATCAATCAATTTGCACATCCCTATCAGGGAGCGACCATGTACGGGTTGGCGCGCTCCTCCGGCCTCAGCTTTTGGGAGTCGCTCGCCTACAGCAATGCAGGAAGCTTTCTATGGAAGATGGCTGGCGAAACCGACCCACCCTCCATCAATGACCAGATCACGACCGGCAACGCGGGAAGCCTTCTTGGCGAGGCACTGTTCAGGATGGCGGAGCTTGTGCTCAACGATGGCGGTTCCAAGCCTGATGCCTGGCACGAAGCCGGTGCGGCGATAATATCACCACCCACCGCTTTTAACCGTACTGCTTTCGGTGGACGATACAAGACCATTTACCCGAGTCTCAACCCGGCCACCTTCTGGGCTTTCCAACTTGGTACCATCTTGAGCTCAAGTACTCAGTCGGAAGCAACTATGAACTTCGCCATGGCCTATGGTTTGCCCGGAAAACCCGGCTATACGTACACGCGCCCTATGGACTTCTTCGACTTCGAGATAAGCACCCAGGCCAGTTCGAGCAACCCGGTTAACAACGTTTTTCTGCGCGGACTGCTGTACGGCATGGATTATCATGTCGGAAATGACTACCGAGGGATCTGGGGACTCTACGGAAGTTATGACTACCTGGCGCCATCAGCCTTCCGCGTCTCCACAACGGCCCTTTCTCTTGGTACAACCGGTCAGTGCTGGGTGGGGCCGGGTATTGCGTTGCAAGAATCACTCCTTGGAGGTATCGGCTTCGGCGCCGCCGGGACGACTCCGGTTTCAGAAGGCGACCGCGACTACCACTTCGGCTTTGCTCCGCAAGGGCTTCTCGCCCTTCGGCTGCTCTTTGGCAACAGAGCCGCACTCGAATTGGACGCACGAGGCTACTATGTTACCGGTTCTGGACAATTCAACAGTCTCAGCACCAGCAGCAATCCTGTCAACAGCGCAGGGGGCTCGGAGACAATTTTCCGCATCAAGTCGGGATTCAACGTAAGGGTCTACGGTCGCCATGGTATCGGGCTTCAATATGTAGCGTCGACCCGAGATTCGCAATATGGCGGCCAGCCCCGCAGGCATAAGAGTGACGGGACAGTAAGCCTTGTCTATACGTTCGGAGGCAGTTCACATTTCGGTGCCGTAGAATGGCGAGATAACGTAAATAACTAATTTATATCCTCAATACCCTCCGTCATATATGATAGAAATTAAATTATATGACGGTGTTAGTTATAATTTCCCCGTTTCCGACGAATCCGCTTCCCATTTTTCCTCGTACAATCAGACCCTTACATTTTAATAACCACGGATCACCTCTGGCACAAAAGTCGCAGAATCAATCATTCAATTGTCGTATGGAATACCTTACTGGCTTTACTACACCGTTGTTGATAACTGCCCAAAATAGATAATGTCAGTATATTTACCGGTGACACGTGTGGACTGTCGTTTTGCACAGACCCTACGCTGAGCCCAGAAGTCCACTCAAGCGGGATAACCCGGATTGATCCATCCGGTATAGCTCTGAATTTTCCAGGTTCGATTTTTGAGGTGCATTTTGATGAAAAATAGTAGCGTAAAGAGCCACTCTCTCCGTAAACGAGCCGAAGATAAACTTGGCGCGGATAAAAGTATCTATTATTCCGAAACACTTTCGTACGCCAAAACTCAGAGTATTCTTCACGAACTGCAGGTACACCAGATAGAGCTTACGATGCAGAACGACGAATTGCAACTGGCGCTGACCGAAATGCGTGAGCATAAGGAGCGACTTAACAACATAGTCAAATATACACCTGCAGGGTACTTCTGCATTGATCCGGAGGGCCTTTTCATCGATGTCAATGATGCCTGGTTACGCATGTTTGGGTACAAATCACCAGTAGATGTAATTGGCAAGCACTTCTCCATTATCCAGGTAGACAGCGGCTTTGATGAAGCACATAAACACCTGGCCATACTGCTCAGCGGCGAAGCTATCCCTTCCGGAGAATTTTCCTGTCGCCGCAAAGATGGTTCAGTTGGCTACCATACCTTTTCCGCTCATCCGGTCGTTCATGCTGACAAGATTGTCAGACTTGAGTGGTTCATTATTGATATCAGTGACCGCATCAGACTTGAGGAAGAAAAACTGATCCTACAGCAGCAATTTCAGCAAAGCCAGAAACTGGAGAGCCTCGGTGTATTGGCGGGAGGCATTGCGCATGATTTTAACAATATCCTGCAGATTATTACCGGTCATTGTTATCTGCTGAAGACAGATTGTGAAACTGCTGAGTCCTGCCTGTCGTTTATTGAATCGTCCGCTGAACGTGCTGCCGTCTTGTGCCGCCAGATGCTGGCCTATGCAGGACAGACCACACTTACCCCTTGTCAGGTCATTATGTGGCTGTTGGTGGATGAAGTTGTCCATACACTGCAAGCGACCATCAAGCAGAGTGTGGTGATAAAAACCAATTACTCACCAAAAACTTCACCAATTATAGCAGATGCCAACCAGATCAGACAGGTAGTGACGAGTCTGATCACCAATGCTTCTGAGGCAATAGGCAAAGAACAGGGTGAGATTCATGTGTCATTGTCCGACGTAACGATAATAACCGGTAAAGTAGTCAAGGATTATCTCGGAAAAGCCATACCTGCAGATAACTATCTCTGTCTGGAAGTCACCGACACCGGATGTGGGATGGATAAGGAAACCAAACGAAGAATCTTTGAACCGTTCTATACCACCAAATTTACCGGGCGGGGGCTTGGGATGTCGGCGGTGCTTGGCATCCTCAAGGCGCATAAAGGAAGTATACAACTGTCCAGTTACCTGGGGAAAGGCTCCACCTTTAAAATTTATCTGCCGGTCGAGACCAGTGAACCTGCCGGCGATGAATCCCTCAAAGCAGGCTGTTGAAGTAGCGGATCAGAATCCCGTCATCTCATCTTTAACTGATGGCGATTGGTTGTTTTTGTTCACTACTTTATCCGGTCAGCTCTGCGATGAGTCGGTTAAGTTCTTCTGCAAAATGAGGGAAATGACAGTTAACTACGGAATCCAACGCTTCACCGGAACTGACTGCTGTCTCAAAAGCCTGCGCCCGAGCCTCAAGTTCGTCGGCCCCGATAGTTCCGGCACTCCCCTTTATGGAATGGGCGTGACGTGCAGCCAGCTCCCTATCCCCGCTGTTCAATGCTTCTTCAATCATCGCCGGACCGGAAGCCCAGTTCTCGACAAAGGACCGCAAAAGCCACTTATACATCTTTACTTTTCCGTTCAGTCGGAATAGGGCGGTATCGAAGTCAAGGCCTGAAACATATCGGGGAAGGTTATCTGCCTCTTCACTATGATGAACGGGCTCCAGGCTGCCGATAGTTTCATCGATTTGAGGCAGAGAGGGGATTACGGGCTCTTGGCGTGGTATACTGTTCAGCAAAGGTTTTTGTGACGGCGCGTTGATGAACAGGTTCATTACCTGAAGCAGAATTCTGATGTTAATAGGTTTTGCAATATGCACATCCATGCCGGCCTGCAGGATCTTGTGTTGTTCCTCTATCATGGCATGTGCAGTCATGGCGATAATCGGGAGGCCGGCAAAACGACCATCCGCCCTGATCAGGCGAGTAGCCTGATAACCATCCATAACCGGCATCTGAATGTCCATCAGCACCAGATCGTATGTTTTGCCACTGTTGCAGACCTGTGCCACTGCGTCAGAGCCGTTATCACATACATCAATACTGACCCCGGTATCTTTAAGCAGTTCGATAACCAGTTGCTGATTGGTCTGAATGTCTTCGACGAGCAGAATTCTATGGCCGCTGAAATCGAAAGAAGAGGTACTATTACCGTCAGATGGGGGACTATTGTACTCAAATAGATCAGCATCCGTAGCCTGGCCAATCCCGAACCAGGCCGTAAAGCTGAACGTGCTTCCCGCTCCCTGTACGCTTGTGCAACTTATTTCTCCCCCCATCAATTCAACTAGCTGCTTCGAAATTGACAACCCCAGACCGGTTCCCCCAAACTGTCGGGTGGTGCTCTCGTCCGCCTGGGTAAAAGGACGGAACAGTTTGCCGATCTGTTCGGTGGTAAGTCCGATGCCGGTATCCCGGATGGAGAATTGAAGCAACTGCCGGTTGTTTACATCCAACAGAAGTGTGGTGGTAAGTTCAACCTCTCCGTGAATGGTAAACTTCACGGCGTTACTTAATAGATTGACGAGAATCTGGGTCAGCCGGAGCGGGTCACCAACTAGGAAGGGAGCGATTTCCGGGGGAACATGTGACCGGAGAATCAACCCCTTTTCCCGGGCATTTTGCTGCACCATGCTGAGCAGACCGTCAATTACAACTTCGGGCCTGAAGGTAATTTTCTCAAGCGTCAACTTGCCGGATTCAATTTTTGAATAGTCGAGGATGTCATTAATGATATTAAGCAGCAGGTTACCGGAAGTATGGATTTTCCCGGCGTAATCCCGAATTCCCGGCGCCAGGTTGTGACCCAGCATCAAAGCGGAATAACCGATGACAGCGTTGAGAGGTGTTCTGATTTCATGACTCATGTGGGCAAGAAATTCCGATTTGGCGCAATTAGCTGCTTCAGATGCATCTTTTGCAGCCTGCAGTTCTGAAGCCAGGCGTCTATCTTCGGTCACATCCTCCTTGATAGCCACAAAGTGGGAAATAGTACCCCGCTCATCCTTGATGGGTGAAATCAAAGCATGCTCCCAGTAAACGTCACCATTTTTTTTACGGTTGCAGAAATCGCCGCGCCATTCCCGACCGGAAAGAATGGTGTCCCACAGCTCTCTGAAAATCATTTTTGGTAGTTGACCTGCATTAAGTATTTTCGGATTACGCCCTATGGCTTCTTCAGGAGGATAACCGGTGGTCTCAGTAAATTTTGGATTTACATATTCGATACGACCGAAACTATCAGTAATTACAACAATGGCAGGGCTGTTCACAACCGCGCTTGAAAGTTGTTGCAGCTTTTGTTGGGTTTCTTCTGCCACACGGCGCCTCAGTTCAAGCTCTGAGTTGAGAGACAGCAGCTCAGAGTTGGCATTTTCCAAGGATACGGTTCTTTCGATAACCCGCTGTTCAAGCACTTCATTTTGATTTTTTATGATGTTCTCTGCCATCTTCAATTCGGTAACATCCTGAATAATTCCGATCAATCCGTTCGGATTACCGTGAACGTCGTAATAGCACGCTTTATGAAAAACAATGTCCCGCGTGGAACCGTCGCTACGCACAAGCGATGTTTCATACCGCCTGGAGCCACCAGTACGGAGTAATTCCGTGTCTATTGCGGAAATCTCCTTCGCGTATTCCGGTGGAGCAATGTCATTTACGCTTTTATCAATTAAATCATCCCGTGTTATACCGTGAAACTCCTCGTATGCCTTATTACAGCCAAGATAGTGCCCCTTGGTGTCTTTGTAAAAGACCGGACTTGGAATAGAGTTGAGTAACGACTGGGTAAAACTCAATTGATGCTGCAGATCGCTGGTGCGCTCGCTAACCTTTGACTCCAGAGAATGATTCAGTTCCTCAAGTTGACGTTGTTTATCGAGTAATTCGAGCTGAGTCTGTATGCGCTCAATTTCCATTTTCTTGCGTTCGGTAATATTTATGTGCGAAATTACCGCGTACTGTGCTCCGGACACGTTGAAAGCGTTCACCCGGCAAATGAACCAGCGTTCTTCATGAAGGGAATGGCAGGGATATTCCTTGACAAACTCAGGTCGTGTACCGCTTAACACCGCTTTGATTCCGGCGATGGTTTCATTAATGTCCACCTGATCCTGTTCCGAAACAATTTTACAGGCTTCCAGGTAGTTAACACCCTTGCCAAACGTTCCATCTGCAGCATTATTTTCCACTGCAAAGGAATCCCAGGCTCGATTGGTTATGACTATGTTTCCCAGAGCATTAATAACGCAGATATGTGCACTCAAGCCGTCAATGGTTGAATGAACGAATTTCTCCTGTTCTCTGAGAGATTCTTCCGCCTGAAGTCGTTCATCAATTTCCTTTTTTAGTTCGATGGTGCGCTCTTCGACCTTCTGTTCCAAATCATCGTTATTTTGA
>CAIYZD010000812.1 GCA_903930585.1 uncultured Geobacteraceae bacterium
AACAGAATCCCACTCATAATTGGGGCTATAATTTGTCAATGCGACTGTTGAAAAATTCAGGCCCGTAACAACATATTTGGAAGTTGCAGTGTCCTTAGCCAAATTAGCTATTAACACCAAGGTATCATTTTCGAATACAACACTACCAAACGGACCAACTGGTTCAGTAAAATATGTTGATTTAGAAGGTGTAAAACTTGTACCGACAGCAGAAGAGCCTGTACCACTCAAAGTCAATGTACCACTCCCACTGTTGGTAGTCGGTTGTACTGGAGGCGACGGCAATGACGCAGGCAATTGTGTTAATATAGTATTGGGTACAGTTACAGAGCCCTTTGTATCAGATGAGAACAGCGTAGTACTAGGGGAACTAGCCAAAGCAACCGTAATGCCTGTAGAAGCTACTTGAACTTTTAAAAGAGAAAACAATGAATCAATACCACGGTCTATCGCTATGCTGCTATTCATGAAATCCTGCTGTGACGTAGACAAATTATATTTCCCGTAAACCGAAGCTAATTGCGTGTTAATATTTGTAACAGCTGTATTTAACCCGTTGGCTATTGAATTTAGTTTTGCCGAATCCATCGTTGATGCATTGAAAATGGCCCCTATATCATTTGTTCCGGCTGCACCTGCAATTGCTAACGTTGTAAACGGATTAACATTCGTTACACCCGGAGCTGTTGCAAGTGAAAAATACGAGCCAGCTGAAATGAGAAAGGGTGCGCTTAGTCCATCGACAGGTATTGAATATGCGCCACCATTACCAATCGCAACAGTTTTAACAGCACCTTTTGCATCTTTTAGAGTTATATTGCCCGTTAGTGCTGCACCGCCGGAGGCCGTCCCTGAAACGGTCTGAACGGTACTACTACTACTGCCACCGCAGGCAGCTACAAAATTGAGGATTAATCCGGCTAGGAGCAAGCTTTTGATTATGTGGAATAGTTTTTTTCTCATGACGTCCTCCTTTTTCGTCGTTACCAAATTAATGGCAGACAAAAAATAATTTAGTATCCGTATGTACAATTTATAATCTAAAAGAATATGATGTGTAAAGATAAAAAACATCCTTTATGTCTTAAACACGGAAAATCGTATTTGACGAGATTACGGTGTATCAAAGAGTGCAACAAAGCGACTCGTACTCTCTACTAACGTGCCTCCCGCAACCGCAACCCTTTTATCTTCCAATTAATAATAGCCATGTTGTGTTTGAGAGACAAATACGCCTATACGCTGCCACTGAATCAGCGAGATTATATGTTGCTTCCATCAAAGTCAACGTGCTATACAGGAGAAATATTTGCAATCATTTTGCAAACATTTGCAAAACATACAAGTCAGACTAGCCATGCAATTTCAGTGAGTTATGCTTATGGTGTCGGTTCTCTGCACCGCCACCACTCTCAAAAACGCCCTGGCATTTTCAGGGCGTTTTTCTTTAAAATAAACAGGAGGTATGGCGTGATTCAGATCGATTTTGATAAAATGGGTGGGTTGATCCCGGCCGTAATACAGGACTATGAGAACGGCGACGTTTTGATGGTGGCCTTTATGGATAAAAAAACTCTTGATCTGACCTTGAAAGACGGAAAGACCTGGTTCTTCAGCCGCACCCGCAACAAGTACTGGATGAAGGGGGAGGAATCCGGCAATACTCAGGAGGTAATGGAGGTCCTGACCGACTGTGATGCTGATACCGTCGTCATCAAGGTAAAACAAAACGGTCCGGCCGCCTGCCACACAGGTAACCGCAGCTGTTTTTACGTCAAATGGGAGAATGGCGACTGGGTGGAACATTCAAACCCGCTGTTTGATCCCAACGAAGTTTATAAAAAAGCATAGAAGAGGATTATCATGTCAAATATTCTGAATTTCGGCATTCCCAAGGGAAGCCTCGAAGAAGCAACCGTCGGCCTTTTCAAAAAAGCCGGCTGGCAGATCAGCATCTCGTCCCGCAGCTATTTTCCCGGAGTTGACGATTCCGAAATGAACTGCAAGTTGATCCGCCCCCAGGAAATGGCCCGATATGTCGAACGTCAAACCATCGACGCCGGTATTGCCGGTCGTGACTGGGTTCGGGAAAACGACTCGGATGTGGTTGAAGTCTGCGAAATGGTATATTCAAAAGTTTCCAGACGTCCGGCCCGATGGGTGCTGGTGGTTAATGGCGATTCAAAGGTACAAAAGCCATCGGATCTTCACGGCGCCACAATTTCCACCGAACTGGTAGGCTTTACCAAGCGCTATTTTGCCGACCTGAATATTCCGGTCAACGTTGAATTTTCCTGGGGAGCGACCGAGGCAAAAGTTGTCGACGGCCTCTGCGACGCCATCGTCGAAGTTACCGAAACCGGCTCTACCATAAAAGCTAATGGCCTCCGCATCGTGTGCGAACTGATGGAGTCGGTGCCGGTTCTGCTGGCCAGCAAAACGGCGTGGGCAGATCCCTGGAAACGGGCCAAAATCGAACAAATTGCGACTCTGCTCAAGTCGTCGCTGGCTGCCGAGGGGATGGTCGGTTTAAAAATGAATGCTCCCGCAGACAAGGTTGACGCAATCACCCGGTTGCTCCCCAGCCTAAAAAACCCGACGGTGTCACATCTCTATAATTCTGACTGGCTCTCGATTGAGAGCATTCTCTCTGAAAAAGAGGTGCGCAGGGTTGTGCCCGAACTCCTCAAGCTGGGAGCCGAAGGAATTATCGAGTATCCGCTGAACAAGATCATATAAGCTTTGTTGGCTCGACATTACCCGCTAATCGTTAAGAACGTTTTAGCGGGTTTTTTATTTCCACTCCTGCACACATCAGAAAATGATGCCCTCAAATTTTCTGCTTCATTCCCGGTCGGTTCAGCTTCCAGTCGCAATACTGCTCTTCAAAGTATCCCCGTGCTTTTGTGGGGTCAAAGTCAAGGAATGTGCCACCGGAAGAAAAATGTTTAATGAACACCCGTCCGACGGCATAGGAAATGGCTCCGTTCATGACGGGCATTGCGGCCATGGTAAAAGCACCGAAAAAAGGGATCAGTTTGGCGCTGCTTACCGCCATATATCTGCAGTTTATGCCGCTGAGAAGAATGGCGACAGCCGATTTGGACCGTTGAGAGTTAAAGGGAATATCATACTGTTCACATAGTTTTTTCAGCATCAGTAGCTGCATGGTCATGAGCCCCGCCATGTCTACCAGAGGCAACGGAATTAATCCTGTCGCTGCTGACAGGGCTGAATAGGCGCGTACAGTGGTCATGGCGCTTTGGAACGGCTCATTCCGTACACTCACCTGAGGCTTCTCGGACGTTTGTGCCGATGCCGTTGCGTTGCCGGAAGCAGCATTCTCCGTGGAAAACTCCAGAGCGGCAATCGCCATCGCTGATGGTTCGCTCATGACGGGTGGCTGTTGAGGTTCCGCAGCAGCGCCCCTGTTTTGTGGTTGCCCCGTGACGGGGGCATACGCGTTGCTGCGATCTTCCCTCTGTGATACTTTGGTAGCTGGAGCATTGTCCTGAAGCGGCGCACCCATCTGCCAAATGGCAGACTCTGTTTTGGCTCTCTCCCCGTACGGTTCGGCTGATCTCGCCACGTCGATGGCGGGAAGCGAGACCGCCGCTGTCTCATTCTCCGCAGGCTCCGGTAGCGCTTCAATCTCCAGGGCATCTTCATGGGACATGGCATAGAGACGTTTCCTGGTCTGGTTAGTTTTATTTGTTTCAGGTGGTTTGTTCATGATATCTCCGTGCATAACGATCTCCCATCCAGCAGTGAAGCGGGGTAATGTGGCAATATACTCCCGAATTGAACCGGAAATTGCAATATGAAAATGCGTTGACACCACCCTGTACGGGGTGTATTTTTTTCAACCCCCTCACAAAGGGGACGTGTTCCTCCCATCCCAACCCACTTGTCCTCAAAAGGCCTGCGGCATTTGTTGGAAACGGATCAGATCATCGCGGAAACATACGGATAAACATACCAGTGAAACAGGAAACAAGTAATGATTAAATCTTTAAATATTTTTCCGAATTATATGACCCAGCCAATTTCTTTTGGACTCTGCTGTATAATTTGGGGGGCCTTTGTCTACTTCCTGCTCAAGCGGTTACAGTCAAAAAAAAATACCGAACTGGCAATTCGGTTCATTACTGCAATTGAACAGAGTGACATCATCAGCCAGTTGTCGCATGTCGTCACGCGGGAAAGGAAAAACAAAAATAAGTCACGGGGATCCATGGAAGAGCAGTTTAACGTCCACATTATCAGGGTCATGGAACAGCGCGCCACCTCTGATGTGATCACCAGCGCCTTGAAAGCGAAGAAAGCGCCTGAAGGGTTCAGGGCAATTTCAGAACATTTGAGAAATATTCTCCTGTCAGGCATCTTTGAATCTCGCCTGGAGGTGGAAGCGCTTATCAAGCATACCGAACTTAAACTGTTCAATGAATCAATACGGCTGAAAAACATTCTCTCATCATTTATCGTCATCGGACTTCTTGGTACGCTCATGGGGATGAGTGACAGCCTCGGCAAATTCAATGAAGAATCAATAAATGTTACAAAGCTGGTGAGCCAGGATTTACCGACCGCTTTTATTCCAAGTATCTGGGGGGTGATAAGTACCATTGTCGGTATGCTGTTTTATAGCAGACTGGTTCATTCCTACTACACACCTTTGAAAACGACTCTGGAGCATGTCACCCTGAACTCGTGGGTTCCGCAGCTGTGCCCCTCCTTTACCGATATTATTGTGGAAAAACTGGAGGATAATTCCCGCAGAATTGAAAAGCAGTTTACCGACGCTGCAACAGTGGCCGAATTTGCACGGGATGTGCAAAACGAGTTGGCTCCGTTTAAGGAGAGTTTGAAAAAAGCAGACCAAACGCTGGCCCGGGTCAAGCCGGTTGTGGACGAATCGGAAGCTGCAGTCAAGCTGCTCGGTGCCTATGCTGATAACCTGACGAAGTTCTCGGATAAATTTTCAGCGTCTCTGGATAAGTTCACGTTTTTTGAAGAACGTCTGGCTCACGGTTACAGCGCCCTCACCACCTCCCATGAAACACATTCCAAGCAAATGTCTCACTGGAGCTCACAGTTCCAGGCGCTTGTTGAAAAAAATAATGAGCAGAACGTTAAGATCAATAATCACATTAATAAAATATTTGTTGCCCTTATGGATTTTGATGAACAGTATCTGGATGTCAGCAAGATTCAAACCGAGGCGGTTACTGAGCTGGTAAACTCGGTGACCTTGGCAAAAAGCTCGGAAACCGCTATCAACAGAGTAATTGCCGAGAAGATACTGGAAGAGTCCTCCCTTAAATTCACACAATTAATCGGAGTGGTGCAAAACCTTACCACATCACTCACTGCAAACATGACTGCGGTTGAAAGGAGTCTGAGCGGGGTTGAAGGTACTTTGAATGTTAACTTTGAAACCATGTCCCTTCGTGTCGTCAACGGCTTGCTCGGCATTCAGCAAGAGTTGCTGAGCGGACTGCATGGCGTACGGTCAGAGCTTTCCGGGGGGCTGGATTCATTACCGGGAAAACTGGATAAGCTCCTGGATGGTGCGGCAAGCCAAACGGAGCTGTTCGCCACTATGGTTCCGGAAGCATCTCAGTCAACAAGTGGTGGGGCGTCATCCCAGAATGACAAGGTATAGTAGCACATGCTAAATAGCGATTTTCTCAGAGACGACGGACATGATTTCAATTTCTGGCCTTCATTTACCGATTTAATGTTAACCATCACCATTATCATGGCGGCACTGCTGGTGGTTAAATTCGGCGTCAGTGCGTCGCAGTTAAAGCAAAAGCAGGAAAGCAAGCTAGCCATCATATCGGAAATAAAGAATCAGTTAAAAATCAAATTCAAGGGCAACTATAAAGAGACAAAAGAATCCGAAAATACGTTGATTATCTCCAACGGCAGCGAAAATATCATCAAGATAACCAGTGAAACCGATTACCAGCAGATCAGCTTTTACGAAAAAATTCTATTTGACAAAAGCCAGTACAGCATAAAAGCCAGTGGAAGGGACGTTCTGAAGATTGTTGGTGACGTAATAAAGCTCAAGTCCAATAAAATCAAGCTCGTTCAGATTGAAGGCCACACCGATTCCAATGAGATAAAAATGGACAATTATCCGAAAAACATGGGAAATATTGTGCTTGGTTCCAGAAGGGCCGTCGATGTCTACCAGTTTTTTAAGGATCAGGTGGGAATAGATCCGGCGGTATTGCCGGTGTCGGCCACTACCTTCGGTGAGTATGCCCCTCCGTCAAGAAAACTCGACAGCACATACAATAAGGAAGCACTCCAGAAGGCAAACAGTACGGAAGAGCTCAAGGCATCCAACCGTAGAATCGAACTGAAGCTGTTCTTCTCTTCGAGGTAACGTTCACATGGTGTCACTCCTTCGTTGATCCGGCATACGATGCGTATGTTTCTAACCTGGTATCGGCAACCATATTTGAATCGTTGCGCCTTTGCCGGCTGTTGATTCAGCGGTAATGATTCCTCCATACCCCATTATAATGGTGCGGCAGAGGGCAAGGTTCAGCCCCACTCCCCGCTTGGCGGATCTCGGCTTGGTACTGAAATAGGGGTCAAATATTTTGGCCATAATTTCACAGGGGATGCCGGCGCCGGAATCAGCCAGAGATATGTGCAGGTAAGAGCCCGGTTTTATCGGAACAGAGTCATGCTCGGATAAGGTGACAACCTGTGCGGAAAGTTTCAGCGCACCCCCCTCAGGCATTGCATCGAGCGCATTGGCAGTCAATCCCGAGAAGACGAACTGCAACTGCTGCTCAGAAAATCTAATGTCGGGAAGATCTTCAGGATAATCAGAATTAAAATCAATGGATGTGCCCGTCAGCGCATGCTGAATGGAACTTAGAATACACGGCATTACCGGCCCAAGCTGAGTGGTGTCGACATAATCATTACCAAGAACTTTTAACATCAGCCAGAGTTCATTCGCTTGAGTGGAGCATTTTTCAATATTTTCAAGGTAATTACTGCTCTCGCTTCCCGATTCCACACCCATTTTTGCCAGCGAGGCATAACCAAGAATTGTCTGCATCAGATTATTGTAGTCATGAGCCATACCAGCTGTCAGAATAGCGATAACCTCATTATGTTTCGACCACGCTTCCTGGATTTCCCGCTGATGCTGCAGTTTCAGCTGTTGTTCCGCTCTCAGGCGGTGTGCGCACTCCAGCATGCTCTCAAATAACCTGTAGCTGTTTACCGGTTTGGTGACATATTTATCGATCCCGATATTGATAGCCCGCATCAGATAGTCCGATTGTTCAAATGCAGTCAGAACAATAATCGGCACCGACGGAGCCATTTCGAGAATATGCTGGGCCATGGTCAAACCATCCATGAGAGGCATGAGGATGTCCGTAATTACGATATCCGGTGAATGGCGCCTGAACGCTTCCAGTCCCTCAACACCATCGGCAGCGGTCAACAGTTTTCCGACAGGTCGGCCCAGGAACTCGGTGAATTGTTTTCTGGTATCTTCATCGTCCTCGACATAGAGCACGGTAAGTGTTTTCAAGAACTTCTGGTCAAGGCTGTTGTCGCTTTTCATGGGAGTTCCCTTTCAAGTGGAGTCACAATAACAAATTCAGCGCCACCCTCGATATTATGCGCCTCGATAGTTCCATTCATGCTGCGTTCAATAATCATTTTCGACATGTACAAGCCAATTCCGGTACCCATCTCTTTCGTTGAAAAATATGGTTCAAAGATCTTGTCAATTACATCAGGCCGGATGCCGCCACCATTATCGCGAACGGATACACACCCTTGTTCATCACGCTTGTACAGGCGAATTGTAATATGACCTTCTAACATGCCGGAACTTTTAATGGCCTCGCGTGAATTAGAGAGCAGATTGAGGAGCACTTGTGAATATTCGTTCGGAAATCCGGTCAGAGTAATATTACAATCGGTGTCGAGGTAAATATTGATGTTCTGACTTTTCAGGCCTGATTCGACAAGCGAGACAGCTTGTTTGATCTGGTCCCGGCCGGAAAAGGAAACCATCTCCTTGTCCGGCAGAAAGAAATTGCGGAAATCGTTAATAGTAGTCGACATCTTCTGGATCAGGTGATTGCCGTTTTCAACCGTTTCTTCGATATAATCGTCGGTCAATTCTTTGTAGTAATAGGCCTGCTGTATGTTGCCGAGTACCATGGCAAGGGCATTGAGAGGTTGTCGCCACTGGTGGGCAATGTTGCCGATCATCTCGCCCATGGCGGCCTGCCTGCTTTGTGAAATCATCAGCTGATCCTTATGGCGCAGATCAGTAATTGCCTTGTCGATACGTTCCTGCAATGAGTTATTTATAAATTCCAGCTGCAGCTGCTTTACCGCTAGTTCCTCCTGTACCTTCTGGCGTTCAGCGATTTCAAGTTCAAGCATTTCCGTCTGTTCATGGAGCTTGGCTTCAGCCATGTTTTTTTCAGTTATATCGTAATTTATGCCGATCATTCGAAGCGGCTTTCCGGCGCCGTCGCGAATTACGAGCGCATTGCCCTTGATATGGCGTACTTCGCCGGTTGGCCATATGACTCGGAACTCAATATCAAACTCTTTTTCGCCTCGTAAAGCTTGCTGTATTGCCTCATCGCCACGAGACCTGTCGTCCGGATGAAGCCCCTGTTGCCATGTCTGGTACGCGCCGTTGAAATTATCTTCATGTATGCCATACAGAGCATACATCCACTTGTCCCAAATAAGGCGGTTCTCCGGCACCAGCCAGTCCCATACACCTATATGAGCGGAATCGGCAGCAAGAGCCAAACGACTGCTCAGATTCGCTATTTTTTCTTCTGAAAGTTCGGCGGCCTGTTTTTTGGTTTTCAGCGTCAGAAAGATAAGATACGACGTAAGAACGCTGAAGAGGACACCGGTAATGAGAAACATGTATGATTGTTTCCGGCCTAATTCCTTGTCAAAAGCGGGCAGGGTCCTGAATGAAAATTTCCAGGAACAACCATAAGAGTCTACGGTCCGTGATGAGGCGATAGCCGGCTTATACTTTTCTGGGAGCGCCTGCTTTTCCGCCTGAATGCTGCTGAACATGAGCGTGTCAGACGTCTTGCCTCCGATGACGTTAATATCAAAGGCTATATCCTGTGGAAGCTTATCCAGAGTACCACGCACGAAATCATCCATCCTGATCGGGCTGTAGGTGAAGCCTAGTAAGGCCATGTGGCGATTTTCCAAGGTGTCCAAGGCCATCCCCAGCCGATAGACCGGCACATACATCAGCATACCACTCTGCTTGTCCTTATCAGTCTCCTGTACCAATATGATCTTTGCAGCAATGGAGGCAATATTTTTATCCCGGGCCTTATCCATAGCGTCCCTTCGAACCGGCTCCGAATACATATCATACCCGAAGGCCCGCTGGTTGCGCCAGTTAAACGGTTCAAGATAGATTATCGATGTATAGACGGCGCGACTTCCTTCCGGGCGAATGGAATATTCCGTAAAACCTTCCCCGCGGATTGCTTTGATGTTGGCATCTTTTTCTTCAGGTGTGAGCCATTTGGAAAAACCGACGCCAAGTATCCCAGGGTGATTTTCGTCGAGCTGCAGTGACGACACATAGTGGCGCCAGTCAGTGCGTGTGGCCGCCTGATTGACGGCAAACAGACCAGCCGCCCCGCGCAGTACCTGCTCATGGTCGTGCATCCTCTTGGTTATCCGGGAGGTTATCTCGTCAGCCCTGTCCGAGAAAATTGTCTTCGAACGTTCATACAGACTGTTGTCATACATTTTCCACAGAAAAAGGGTCAGGGCTAATGTCGTAAGTAAAATCACTATCGGCAGAGAGCTTGAGAGATGCTGCAAGGTCCCTTTATTGCTGTTGCCGGGAAGCGGGGAAATGTTTCTTTGTGTGCGTGTCGTTTTCATACGAACTCCGTCATGATGCCACGAGGGGTAGTGTTATAGTTCAATCGGCCATGAAGCCGCCTGTTATTCAATGACCTCTTACCAGCAGATGATTGTACCGTGAATCACGTTTGAGCCTTTTGTTCAAAGCCTGTCGCGTGATTCCGAGGATGAGGGCTGCCGCTTGCTGATTGCCTGCAGATACCCGCAACGCATCGTTAATCAGGTAGACCTCTGCTTCATCGAGAGTCGGCATCCGCCCAAATGTGAGAGCCAGGCCACTGAAATCTACCGGATGATTTTGTGAAGATAACTGAGTAACGGCATGATTCGGCTGTGGAAAGACGACAGTGCCCGGCTTCGAAACCGCGACGGCATTGAAGACGACCCCTTTTAATTCACGAATATTACCTGGAAACTCTCTGAGCTTCATTAATTCCAATGTATCTGCTGAAATTTTTGGAATAGGGCGACCAAGCTCTTTTGCAGCTTTTGTCATAAAATAGTCGACCAACAGCGGAATGTCGTTTCTCCGCTCACGCAAGGCAGGTAAATGTATGTGATGCGAGCAGAGCCGGTAGTACAGGTCAGTTCGGAAGCTGGCGCTCGCCATCAAAGCTTCCAGGTTTGAATTTGTAGCCACCAGTACCCGTGCAGACGATTTCATTTTCTTGTCTGAGCCGAGTGAATAATATTCATCCTCCTGCAGCAATCGGAGGAGTTTGATCTGGGAAGCATTGTTCAGATCACCGATTTCATCCAGAAACAGAGTCCCCCCTGCTGCCGTTTCAATCAGTCCCTTTCGCTCACGGTCAGCGCCGGTATAAGCTCCACGGCAGTGACCAAAGAGTGTGTCCGAGAACATGATATCTTCAAGTCCAGCAACATTGACCGAAACAAAGTCTCCTGAACGTCCACTCGCATCGTGAAGTGAACGGGCTACTAGTTCTTTACCGGTCCCGGTTTCACCGGTTATCATTACCGCCTGCGATGTTGGAGCAATTGCTTCTATATACCTGAAAATGGTTTGCATTTTCCTGTCATGAGTAACAATTGGCGTGAATAGCTCTGAACGGTCCTTTATTTCACGGTTCTCAAGCTGAATGAAAGCTTCATTGTGCGATACGGAGAAGTTCATGAATGCTCCATTTGGTATACTATCATAACAATCCGGTGACTATATCATGATACATCGATTATCGAAACGTTACATGACCTGGACAAAAATTGACACCGCAATCTTTGTCTTGAGAGAAAGAAACCGGTCATTTACAGCCATTATGAATAGTACCGTTCTCAACCCGATCGCCCCCGGACCCGGACTTGCATCACGCGTCTGCCGGCAGCCATACCATGAACCGGGAACCGTTGCCGAAATCTGATTCCGCGGTAATAAGCCCTCCACTTTTCATTATGGCCGTGCGGCAGAGAGCCAGGCTTAGTCCCGCGCCTACTTTGCTGGATCTCCGCTTGGTGCTGAAATTGGGGTCAAAGATTTTTGGAAGAACTTCAGAGGCAATACCGACGCCGGAATCAGCCATGGTAATATGCACGTATGTACCTGGCGCGAGCGGAACGACGTCATCCTCGGTTATCTCAACAACCCCGGCAGTCAGTAACAGCGAGCCCCCCTCCGGCATTGCTTCAAGCGCATTGGTTGCCAACCCTGAAAACACCAGTTGTATCAGCTGTTCGGAAAATCGCGTGTACGGGAGGTCCTCAGGATAATCACAACTGAATACAATCGAGGCGCCTCCCAGCACCTGATCGATGGCAGTCCGAATACAAGGCATTACCGGTCCGGACGAAGAGAGATATTCGTAATCATTGCCCAGTATTCGCAACATCTGAGCAAGCTCTTCAGCTTCTGTATAACATTTCGAAATTTTCTCGTGGTACTGCCTCTCCTCACCACCTGGTATCGGTTTATTATTAACCAGTGAGGCATAGCCGAGGATAGTCTGTATCAGATTTTTATAGTCATGTGCCATGCCACCGGCCAGGGAGGCAATTGTCGCGTTGTGTTTAGACCACTCTTCCTGGATCTCCCGCTGATGCTGCAATTTGAGCTGTTGTTCGGCCCTCAGGCGGCGTGCGCACTCCAGCAGGCATTCGAACAGCAGGTAACTGTTGACCGGTTTGGTGACATATTTATCGATGCCGATATTGATCGC
>CAIYZD010000813.1 GCA_903930585.1 uncultured Geobacteraceae bacterium
AGGACTACCAAAAAAAGATCTTGGGCACATCAGAAAACATCTTAAGGTATTTGATTTCGCTGCAGCGCATGGTGCGCTCCTGTCACTGGCAGCCAATAATAGCATCGCTCTTACATCCCCTAAAGATACAAACCGGGATATCGTCTGAAAATGGAGAAAATACCATTCCCGGAGATGGACGGTTATGAAACCTGCCGGTAGCTGAAAGAAAATCCGCTGACCCGTAGTATTCCCGTAATTTTTGTTACCGCCTTACATGAGAGTAAGGATGAAGCAATGGGGTTAGCATGCGGCGCTGTGGATTTTATCACAAAGCCGATCCGACAAATGATCGTACGTGCGCGCGTAAAAACGCATCTTGCACTTTATGGCCAAAACTGTACTCTGGAGCGCCTTGTTCGAGAGCGCGCTTATCTGAACAAAAGGTTGTCGATGCCTTTTTCTCGGTTGTTCCCGAGCTGAGTGCAATTAAGCAGAAATTCTCAGACAATTAACCGTCATTTTTTGGAGGAAACAAACATGTTCTCAAATTTTAAAATCGGTACCCGCCTTTTTCTCGGATTTACATCCCTTCAGCTCTTCATTATTGGTATCGGTATCTGCAGCTATTTCAGTATCGGGAAACTGATGCTGAATACCGATGATATAGCAAATTCGCGTGCGGTACTTATGGAGTTATCTCAGAGTAATCGGGCTGAAATCAATATATTACGTCGCTTTGAAAAAGACGCTTTTATTAACATATCTGATGCTGAGAAAGTTGAAGAGTACCGAAAAAAATGGGATTCCTCACTTGCCCATTTCAATGAACAGATAGATGCCATGGCTAAATTAGTTGACACCGATCATGGAAAAGAGACTCTCGCCACTATCAGGAAGCAGAGTAATAACTATGTAGCAGGATTCCACAAGGTATGTGAGCAGATAAAAACGGGAGAAATTTCTGCGACTCAAGATGCCAACAAAGCAATTGGCCAGTACAAGGATGCAACTCATCAGACCGAAACTCTGGTAGTTGATTTTTCAAAGCTGATGCGTAAAGAAATGGAAGAGAAGGTTAGAGCTGCTCACGATACCGAAAGAAAAATACACGTATTAATTTTGATATTGACTGTATCAGCTGCAGCAGTTGCCATGTTGCTATCAAAACTCATTACGCGATCAATTACTTCGCCATTAGGTAAACTTGTAACGGTTGCTTCATCTATCTCAGCCGGAGATTTGACTACTCGTCTGGAAATAACTTCTAAAGATGAAATTGGTCAGCTTATGACGTCTATGAAAAGCATGAACGAAAACTTCAGAAACATTATCGGACAGATAGTCAGCACCTCTATGCAAGTGAGTGCTTCCGCAAACCAACTACACTCCACAGCCGATCAAATTGCTTCAGGTGCCGAAGAGGTTGCTGCCCAGGCAGGAACCGTTGCCACTGCGGGCGAAGAGATGTCAGTAACCTCGGGAGATATGGCTCATAACTGTCAGATGGCAGCAGAAGGCGCTCAAAGAGCTTCCCAATCCGCACAAAACGGCGTTGAGGTTGTGGAAAGAACCGTAGCTGTTATGGGACAGATCGCTAACCGAGTCCAGGAAACAGCCAAAACGGTAGAAAGCCTGGGAGCGAGAAGTGACCAGATTGGTAATATCATTGGTACGATCGAAGACATTGCCGATCAAACAAATCTTCTGGCACTCAACGCTGCAATAGAGGCTGCTCGAGCTGGTGAGCAGGGGCGAGGTTTTGCAGTTGTCGCCGACGAAGTTCGGGCACTTGCCGAGCGCACGACACGTGCCACTCGTGAGATAGGCGAAATGATCAAGGCGATTCAAAACGAGACAAAAGCTGCAGTAGCAGCAATGGAGCAGGGTGTTAGTCAAGTGGAAACCGGCACCGAAGAAGCTCAGAAATCAGGGTGCGCACTTCAGGAAATCCTGGAACAGGTAAATGACGTTGCGATGCAGATAAATCAGGTTGCTACTGCAGCCGAAGAGCAAACGGCCACAACTAATGAAATTTCCGGCAATATCCAACAGATAACCGATGCAGCCCTGCAGACTTCCAACGGAGCGCAGGAATCGGCTGTAGCGGCTGCAGAGTTAAGCGGGAGCGCCGATCAATTACAGAGACTGGTGCGGCAGTTCAAACTATAAACATTACACTAAAAGCTAACGGGAAACCGCTGTTCACCTGACTATGCTGGTGCCTGCGCAAATTCCTGTAAAGTCCTTTTCGCCGGTATTTGGGAATCCAGACAATGTGGTATTTGCACTCCCATGCCGAATTTGACTAATACGTCTTCATTTCCACTAACCCCCTCCTGCCTTGTTGCAAGAATTCGTAAGAATCTTCACCCAATAAACATGATAAAATGAAGCGAGTTGCTACGTTTTGTAATAGTGCCATGAGAAGTACTTGTTTGTAGGAAAATTCACCAAGAGGTGTCTATGCAAACTCTTCAAACCGTTATTCAAGGAGCAACGAATATACGTGCTGAATTGTCCCGACTTACCGGGTTAAAACCAAATCTGGTACTGGTCTTTGCCGCTCCGGTTTTTTTTGAGCAGAGCGATTTCGGCCTGATATTTTCAGAGTGTTTTCCTGAATCCTGTGTGGTTGGCTGCTCTACTGCCGGTGAAATTTGTGATGGCGGAGTCCTTCAAAATAATTGTGTTGTCACTGCCATCCGTTTTGATCATACATCGGTAGTTACCATGTCGACACCGCTTGCCGATATGGCAGACTCACGAGAAGCCGGTCGACGTCTCGCCGAAGGCCTTTTCGATCCGGACTTAAAAGCGGTGATGATTTTTGGACAGGGACTTAATATTAATGGCAGCGCCCTGATTGAAGGTTTGACGGAAAAGCTAGGCAGTGCGATCCCGATAACAGGAGGACTGGCCGGGGATAATGGTGCTTTCACCAAGACTTGGACCATAGGGTCTCAAGGTGTTTCTGACAGGAACATCGTCGTTATTGGTCTGCTGGGCAACCGATTACAGTTCCATCATGGCTCGTTCGGCGGTTGGGAACCATTCGGGCCGGCTCGAAAAGTCACGCGCTGTCAAGGTAATGTATTGTTTGAACTTGACGGCGAGCCTGCATTACCACTTTATAAGCGCTTCCTTGGTGACTATGCCAACAATCTCCCCGCCTCCGGTTTACTGTTCCCGTTTGCCATCATGGACGAAGACCGTGCTACGGTCACTCTTATCCGTTCCATACTCGGAATAAGCGAAAAGAAGGGCGGCCTTATCCTCGCCGGCGAAATAGAACAGAATGGGTATCTGAAGATGATGCATGCGACGACTGACTCACTCGTACATGGCGCGTTGACCGCCGCCCGGAAAGTTTCTCAGATGTTTGATTCTTCCAAGGGGGGATTGGCAATACTGATATCCTGTGTTGGCCGCAAGCTTGTAATGTTAGATAGAGTCAATGATGAAATTGAAGCGGTATCTTCATTGCTAAGCGACAAAACCGCATTGACCGGATTCTATTCTTATGGCGAAATCTGCCCACTGGGGCCTGCAACCAGTAGTAAATTGCACAATCAGACAATGACCGTTACGTACATTACAGAATAGCAATGTACTAATGATCATGCAGGTATGGTTAAAGCATGCTGGCGAGTTTCCGTTACTTCCTGATGCTCCCGGGACAGTCAATCTGGTAATTCCGACCACCAAGCAAATCAGGGGGAAAAATGGATAAAGATCTGCCTCCGTCTTAAGCGGAATGAAACAACGAATGACATCCCGGTAATATTTGTTACTGCCTTGAACGAAGTCTCCGACGAAGAGAGGGGGTTCGAAGTAGGAGGGGTAGATTATCTCACCAAACCGATAAATCCCACTATTGCTTATGCCAGAATTAAAACCCATGTGGAACTGCGTCGGGCACGTCTGGAACTTCAAAACTGGAACAGTAACCTGAAGCGGAAAGTTATTCATAGCGCCTGCATCATTAGAGAACAGCTTGAAACTATACATAGTCAAAAACTGAAAGAATAATGAATTGAGAATATGCACGAAAATACAACCATAACTATCAAATGTTATTGTTCTCCCAGAGGGCGATGAAAATGACCAATCAGAGTTTTCAGACATCGCACATTGAAGCGCAACTTGAACGTAAGAAAACAGAACTGTTGTTTCGAAGTGTCGGCCTCGCCCAGTTAGTCAACGTGTTCAACGCATCGTTGCTTACCTATGCAAATGTAAAAATGCATGCCTCCGCCACGCTTGGAATTATCTGGTGGAGTATATTCGCGGTAATAGCAGGCTCTCGTTATCTCCTCGCTCGTCGTTTCAACCGAACCAAACCGGATATAGAAGCTACCAAAATGTGGCAAAATTTTTATCTTACCGGCACTGTTTTCGGTGCGCTCGCGTGGGCATCAGGAATTGTACTGTTCATGAGGAATGCCCCGGATGGCTCAATGTTGCTGACAGGACTGGTAGTTTCCGGTACGATAGCTGGCGCCATTCCTGTTTTGGCGCCAGTTCCGGTAGTGTTCCGCACCTTTACCCTGCTGGTCAGTATTCCAATGACCGTGATCGTTTTGCTTCAGGCACATTCTCCCCTTTATTTATCCTTTGGATTAATGACTATTGCTTTTATTGCTGCGCTACTTGTTAGTGGCAACTATCTGCATGAAACGCTTACTGTTTCCATTCGACTTGGCTTGGAGCAGGGTGAATTGATCAACAACCTTGAGCTGGCGAACAATTTGGCAGAAGCAGCACTTGATGAGCGTAAAGTCGCTGAAGACGCCTTGAAATTAAGCGAGTCCCGCTTCCGTATGCTTGCCTCAGCAACCTTCGAAGGCATTGCTATAACCAGTGAAGGGAGGTTTGTCGACGCAAACGAGCAATTGCTCAACATGCTTGGATACGGTCGCGATGAACTTATGGGTAAGATGGTAGAAGAATTGCTGCCACCAGATGATTGCCAAAAAGTGCTAGACAACATCCGGCATGGAGCAGAAAGCCATGTTGAACACGCCATGATTTGCAGGGATGGCCGATATATAGAAGTTGAGGCACATGGCCAGAACGTCAGTTCGGATGGTCGTACATTACGAATCACCGCGCTTCGGGACATAAGTGAGCGAAACCGCATGTTGGCGGATCGTGATCAGTTGATTACACGTCTTAAATCTGAGCAGGACTTTCTCGATGTGCTTACGAACAGTCTGCCAGGTACTTTTTATGCCATTAATGCCAATGGCAGCTTCGTGCGATGGAATCGGAATTTTGAAATTGTTACCGGTTTAACAACTGAAGAGATCAATCAACTACATCTGGCGGATCTGTTTGCCGATGAAAACCGGGCCATTGTTATCGCAAGTATAGCAAAGGTATTTACTGAAGGTTATTCTTCAATCGAAACCTGCGTGCGGATTTTTGACGGCAGTTACCGTCCGTACCTGATGACCGGTCAGCGGACGACACTTGACGGTCAGGTTATGCTGATCGGAGTAGGAACGGATGTTTCTTCCATTAAGTCAATGGAAGCAGAGTTACTCGCTCATCGAAACAATCTGGAAGAGCTTGTTCATCAACGAACCGTAGCGTTGGAGGAAGCTAAGGCAACTTCCGAAGAGTCACTCTCGCTCATCAAGGCAACTTTTGAGGCGACCGATAACGGTATCCTTGTTGTGAGTAACGCAGGTCAGATAACCAAGTCCAACAAGCGCTTTGCAACCATGTGGCGTATCCCTGATGAACTCATTTCCGCTGGTGACGACCATGCAGTGATGTCGTACGCACTCAACCAGCTTGCTGATCCAGAGCAATTTCTGGACAAGGTAAAGGCACTCTATTCCAAACCGGATGCACGTTCGCGTGATGTTCTTCATTTCGCTGATGGCCGTGTTTTTGCGCGGTTTTCCCACCCCCAACGTATCGGCACTGAAATTGTCGGACGTGTCTGGAGTTTTCTGGATATCACAGAACAACATCAGGCAGAACAGCGCGTACTGCAGCTGTCTCAAAACATCACTGATGAACTTGAACGGTCTGAACGCCAGCGGGGCCAGCTTCAAGCGTTACTGAGTGCCATTCCTGATCTGGTCTGGATGAAAAACCCTGATGGTGTTTTCATTTCGTGTAATCCCGCCTTCGGTCAATTAATGGGAGTATCGCCAGGCGATATTCTTGGCAAAACTGATTCCCATTTTTTCCCGACAGATGTGTCTGATATGTTTCGCAGCGATGACCAGGCTGTAGCGAAAAGTTCGGTCCCGATTATGCGGGAGGAGTGGGTTACCTACCTGTGTGACGGGCATCGGGGACTGCTTGAAACTATCAAGACCGCTGTGCGTGACCAAGAAGGCAGATTGCTCGGTGTGATGGGGATTGCCCGCGATATTACAAAGATGCGGGCGTTGATGGATGACCTCGACAAAGCCCGACAGGAAGCACAGCATTCCAACGAGACGAAGTCACTCTTTCTAGCCAATATGAGTCATGAAATCCGTACTCCAATGAATGCGATAATCGGCATGTCAGACCTGTGCCTGGCAACATCGTTGACTGAACGGCAGCGTCATTATCTTAGCGGGATAAAATTTGCTTCAGATTCACTTTTACATATTATCAACGACATTCTTGATTTTTCCAAAATTGAGGCTGGCAAGCTGCAAATAGAAAAAATTCCGTTCGTACTTGAAACGGTATTTGATCAGTTGTCGAGCCTGACGGCGTTGCGGGCCGAGAATCAAGGCATAGAGCTTGCCTATGACATTCGCGACAGTACTCATTTGCTGTTGGGCGATGCCCTCCGACTGGGACAGGTGTTGACCAATCTTGTCACCAATGCAATCAAGTTCTCTGCTGGCGGCAATGTTGTCGTCACTGCTGAGACGGCATACATTGAAGAAGACGAAATTGAGCTCCATTTCGCAGTCAGCGACGAAGGTATCGGTATGTCGGCAGAACAGGTCACCGGACTTTTTCAATCTTTTACCCAGGCAGACACTTCAACCACTCGCCGTTACGGTGGCACCGGACTGGGGTTGGCAATCTGCAGGCATCTTGTCGCTATGATGAATGGTCATATATGGGTAGATAGCACACTTGGAGCGGGCAGTATTTTCCACTTTACTGCACGATTTGGCGTCGCGGGAGCTGACCGCAGACAGGGTATCCAGTCTATGAAGGCAAATCTTGCGGGGTATGAGAAACGCGCTATTCTGGTGGTCGATGACAGTCTGCTCGCTCAGGGCCTTCTTGAGGTGATGATCAGCCAACTCGGTTTCACGGCGCACTCGGCCAGTGGAGCTTCAGAGTCGCTGGCATTTCTGAATAAAGACAATGCCACCACTATTATTGCCTGCTTTATTGACTGGAAAATGCCGGAAACTGACGGAATCGAAACTATATTCCGGCTTCGCGCCGCCTTCTACTCGTTCGGAGTTGAAATACCCCCTCCCATGATACTTGTCACAGCACACAGTCATCACGACGATCTTGGTGAGGTTCGTGACAAAATTGAAGGGTTACTCTCAAAGCCGGTCACGACCCGCCAGCTTTACAGCGAACTGGCACGATGCATCGGTGCTGCCACAATAGACTACGTGGTACATGAGAGACGTAATTCATTTAAATCAGTGCACTGGGCACGTTTCAGCACACTCGACATCTTGCTAGTTGAGGACAACGATGTCAATCAGGAGATCATTACGGAGCTTTTGAACTCGGTAGGTCTCTCGGTACGGTTGACTGTTAACGGCGAAGAAGCACTGGCTGAAGTGGCAAGAAAGGCCCCAGACGTTATTTTAATGGATTGTCAGATGCCGGTAATGGACGGATTTACGGCCACCCGTAAGCTGCGTGAGAACCCTGAGTGGCAAAATCTGCCGATTATCGCCCTAACCGCCAACGCTATGTTGGAGGATGTCGAGCGTTGTCTCGCTTCCGGAATGAATGCACATATATCCAAGCCTATCAGTATGAATATACTTTATGAACGGATGGTTCAATGTGTTGTCCCCGGTTATGAGAATAATGAAGGTTCTGTGGCTCCCCGAACTATTACTGCTGATACATCTGAAACTGAAGTTGATGAACTACTATTTCCCGGTATAAACACCGTGATCGGCCTAGGTAACGTAGTAGGCCGTAAACCTTTGTATATAAGAGTGCTGAAGCTGTTCCGAGACAATCTTGGACATGATTTTGAAGATCAAATGGCCGAAGCGCTTTCAACGGGGAATTGGGAAATGGCCACGCGTCTGGCTCATTCATTGAAAGGTGTTTCGCGCACGCTGGGTGCACTTGACCTCGGTGACTCGGCAGAAATACTTAACACTGCCGCTATTGCCTGTAATGTTGAGCGATGCAAGGAAATTTTCCCGAGCGTGCTTGAACAGTTGAAGATTGTCACTACAGGTTTAGTTGATTTGGAAGGATTGTTGGCAAACAAAGAGTATTCGGGGCAGGCACATGTTGCCATGATGGAGGATGTTGTGCCGATGTTAGTGAAACTTAGTGAGATGCTCGTACTACAGGACACTGAGGCGGTCGAACTGGCGCTTGATATTGCTTCCAGTTTTACTGCGACCCCTTATTCTGCATCGTGGGAGCCTATAGCCCGTGCGATTGAACGTTACGATTTTAAATATGCCGCCACAGCAGTTGAGACGCTGCAAAATTCCCTGTGCCTGACGGTACCGGTTTACATTGGAGAAAAACGGTAATGGATCAGCAGAGTAACAGCACTATTTTGGTAGTCGACGATGTTCCTGAAAATATTACTGTTCTTGCAGGGATGCTCCGCAGTGAATATCGGGTTATCTGTGCTACACGTGGGGATGATGCCTTGCAGATAGTTCAGCAGCGCCCCGTGGATCTGATCCTGCTTGACGTGATGATGCCTGACATGGATGGTTATGAGGTCTGTCGACGCCTGAAGGCAAATTTAATTACTCGGGAAATACCGGTGATCTTTGTAACGGCACTGACCGAACCCCGTGAAGAGGCGTTTGGATTGGAGCTTGGAGCTGTTGATTACTTGCAGAAGCCTTGTCACGATTCAATAGTCCGCTTGCGGGTGCAGATGCATATCGAACGTCGTAACAATAATCTGGCTCTTGAAAGACTGGTTCGGGAGCGCACTGCCGATCTTGAGGGCACACGCCTCGAGATTATCCGTCGTCTTGGACGTGCTGCCGAATACCGCGATTACGAGACCGGGATGCATGAGATTCGCATTGGCTCGATGGTACGTCTTCTATCACGGGCGGTTGGTCTGTCTGAGAAACAGGGTGAGTTACTGGAGAATGCCGCGCTGATGCATGATATCGGTAAAATCGGTATTGCGGACGCGGTGCTTCTCAAGCCGGACAGGTTGAGTCCTGAGGAATTTGAGATCATTAAAACCCATACTACTATCGGCGCTGAAATCATCGGTGATCATAGTTCTGAATTAATGAAGATGGCCCGTACGGTGGCACTCTCCCACCACGAGAAATGGGATGGCAGTGGCTATCCTTTTGGACTCGTGGGTGAACAGATTCCGCTTGAAAGCCGCATTGTCGCCATTGTCGATGTTTTTGACGCCCTGTGTAGTAAACGGCCCTATAAAAATCCGTTGAGCATCGATCAGGCGCTTGCCGTGATGCACGATGAATCGGCACGCCATTTTGACCCACGTCTATTGTCCAGCTTTTTCAGTGTGGTTCCCGAGATCATACGTATCCACTCCATGTATGCTGACCCAGGGATGATCTGCAGCGTAACGCAGTCAGACAGTTGATAATGGCGGGTCATTAATGAATATTTATTTTACACGCAGATGGGGACTACGTGCCAAACTGGTCTGGTTGTTTGTGATCATCAAGGTAGTGCCGCTAATCTTGTTAGCCCTCGTGGCCTGGATTGGGGTTAAATTACTCGGTGGTGAGATCGAAAGGCATACAGGCCGGTTAGCAGAGGAGGTAAAGCAGGCTGTTGGTGAGATGCGTTCCGGATTCAGCAGTGCTGCTGAGAAGGCGCTTAATGATCGGGCCCGTGAGGAACTAGAGCGCCTGACTACAGATACGGCAAGATTAGTGGCCGATTTTCTCTACTCTCGCGATATGGATGTGCTGCAGGCAGCTCGTCTGAGGCCTGGACAGGATCAGTACAGTCTATTCATCAAAGGACGTCAGCGGATGATAGTAGACCCAGGCAGGTGGAAACTAGCCGCTGACGGTAAGCAGTGGGAACCTGCCGATGCACTCAGAACAAATAAAACGAATGTGACCGGTAGCTCCCGAAACAAAGAAAATGACAAAGAATTTCACTATCGCCCAGCTGAAAAGGTTCGTCCAACTGTACGCCATCCGCTTTACCATGAGATAACCTTTGTGGGACTTGATGGCCAGGAACAGATTAAGGTTTCTGCTACAAATTTGTTGCCGAATGAGCTGCGCAACGTAAGCCGACCGGAGAATACCTGGGCAAAGGCGGAACACTATTTCCCCGCACTAAAGAAGCTGAAACCGGGTGAGATATACGTTTCCGAAGTGATCGGGCCCTACGTGGGGTCTTGAATCATTGGCCCCTATACAATGGAAAGCGCCCGAAAAAAGAATATCCCCTACCGCCCGGCATCGGAAGCGTATGCAGGCCGCGAAAACCCTGTGGGACGCCGATTTCAGGGAATTATTCGATGGGCGACTCCCGTTGTACAAGACGGTGCCGTTACAGGTTATGTTACTCTGGCGCTGGACCACAGCCATATTATGTCGATGACTGACAACCTGTTACCCACACCGGAACGCTACGCTCGCATCTCAGACGCCTCAACCGGAAACTATGCCTTTATGTGGGACCATAAGGACCGCGCAATTGCCCATCCTCGTCATCACTCAATTCCAGGTTTCGACCCGGGAACCGGCCAGCGGGTTACCCCGTGGCTGGAGGAATCAATATATGCCGGTTGGCGGGACAGCGACCTGGGGTTGGATCAGTACCTGCTGACAGTGCCGGAATTTGACGGCCAGAGCCGGGATAAAAAACCGGCTAAGGAGTTGACTGAAGCAGGTAATGTTGGGCTTGACTGCCGCTATTTGAACTTTGCCCCGCAATGTGTTGGGTGGAATGATTTGACCAAAAATGGTGGTTCCGGATCATTTCTGATCCTCTGGAGCGGCGTCTGGAAGCTGACTACCGCTGCAGCGATTCCCTATTACACCGGCCAGTACGGCAAGACCCCCCGTGGCTTCGGCTTTATCACTATTGGCGCCAACATAGAAGATTTTCAGCGGCCAGCCTTGGAGACGGCCAGAGTAATGTCGGATAAGATCAGACATCTTGAAGGTCATTTAAGAAATGACCAGAATGAAATCCAGTCCACCATTACTACTACGATAAAGAAGATGGGGATGCATCTGTCATTCTCCACCCTACTGATGATTCTGGTGGTAATTGCCATTGCCAATTGGCTTGCACGACTGTTATCCAACCGCATCGTCACCATCATTAATGGACTCAATGAGGTCGAGTCCGGCTCATACCACTACCGTTTTCAAAAGACCTCGGAAGACGAGCTGGGCCAGCTCTATGATTCTTTAAATCGTATGACTCACAGTGTTGAGACAGCTTATGATGATCTTCAAACATCAAAGTCCAGCGAGTCCTTACGATTCGCAATAATGGTAGAGCAACGTACTGCAGAACTTGAGCATGCCCGGGAGGACGCTGAAAAAGCAAACATTGCCAAGAGCACCTTTCTGGCAAACATGTCCCATGAGATCCGCACTCCGATGAATGCCGTAATCGGCATGTCCGAGCTCTGTTTGGCGACTGAACTCACCAGTAAACAGCGCAACTATGTAACCAAACTCAAGGCAGCTGCCGATAACTTACTACATATTATTAATGAAATACTCGATTTTTCCAAAATTGAATCAGGAAAGGTGGAGTTGGAGCAGGTACCGTTCACTCTGGAGTCGATCTTTGAGCAACTCTCTGCCATCATTGCACTGCGTGCTGAAAAGCAGGGGGTCGAGTTATGTTTCGATATCGACGATATTTCACAGTACCTGGTGGGGGATGCCTTGCGGTTGAATCAGATTTTGATCAACCTGGTGGGCAATGCGGTCAAGTTCTCCTCGCATGGGCTGGTTGTGGTGAATGAAAAAACGATTTATGTCGATGATGCGTTCAGGCAACTGCAGTTCTCGGTCAGTGACGAGGGGATCGGTATGACAGCTGATCAGGTGGAACAGTTGTTCCAGCCTTTTACACAAGCCGATGCATCCACCACGAGGCGCTTTGGCGGGACCGGTCTTGGCCTTGCCATAGTGCACCAGTTAGTCGGGTTGATGGGAGGACGTGTCTGGGTAGAAAGCGAACCTGGCAAAGGAAGCACCTTCTATTTTACCGTGAAACTTAAAACCGCTGTACCGGATTTTTTCAAGTCCGCTAGAGGACTTGATCCCTATGTCGGCCGAACGGTATTAGTAGTGGATGACGGTCAAATCAGCCGTAGTATTATTGAAAAGATGCTGAGTAAATTGGGGCTGAAGATTCACGTTGCAGATTCTTCTGATCAGGCTCTGGTTCTGGCTGAACAGATGATGCCCCCCGGTTATCTGGCCTGTTTTCTTGATTGGAATATGCCGGAACGGGATGGGATTGAGACGATACGCTGCCTGCGCAAACTGTTCCTGTCACGTAACATGACGTTGCCTCCGATGATTATGGTCACCGCACACAGTCATAACAACAAACTGCTCGATTTTGATCAGGTTTTCGACGGTCTGCTGGCCAAACCGGTGGGCCAAAAACAGCTGCTAGATGAACTGATGCACTGTCTTGGAATCAAGAATAAAGATGTTTCCACGTCGGAAGCGGGAGTTAAGAGCGAGCAGAAATGGTGGCGCTTCCGCAACCTCGATATTTTGCTGGTCGAGGATATTGAGGTAAATCAGGAAGTGATAATGGAACTGCTCGCTAATGTGGGACTATCCACGCGGTTGGCAACAAATGGCGAAGAAGCGCTGGAAGAGGTAACGCAAAAACGGCCGGATCTGGTCCTGATGGATTGTCATATGCCGGTGATGGATGGTTATACAGCCACACGAAAAATTCGCGAAGTTCCTGAACTTCAGTGCCTTCCCGTGATAGCACTGACTGCCAGTGTCCTTGAGAATGATATTGCAAAATGCCGGGAAGCTGGAATGAACGCCCATGTTTCTAAGCCGATCAACCTGAACCAGCTTTTTGACTGCATGGTACAATGCTTGCCGAAATATGATTCCAGACTCAACGGAAGTACGGAGGTAAAGTTGTTTACAGAAGTCAGCCAGCGGCAGATTGTCGAACTTACATCACTTCCCGGTATCAACCTGAATGCGGGACTGGCTAATGTTGCTGGCAATCATGCTCTTCTGTTACGAGTCATTATGCAGTTTCGCCAAAGTCTCGGTCACTCTTTTGAAGAGCAGATGAGAACAGCGCTTGCGTCAGCCGATTGGGACACAGCCATACGGAGCGCCCATTCACTGAAGGGGGTTGCACATACTTTTGGAGCGCTAGAACTGAGCGAGGCTGCCGCACAGCTCTATGTAGCGGCTGATGCAGGTAACGTCGCCCGCTGCGACGATTTGCTCCCGGGAGTTTTATCTGAATTGCGAATAGTTACGAAAGGTATTGAACTTCTTGACCAATTTAAGATCACTGAACCGCTGAGACCAGAAGCGTCAGTGCCGTTGTCAAATGATCTTTTGACGAAATTGGATATACTTGCCGAGCTGTTGGACCAGTTTGACTCCGAGGCTGTCATTCAGGCATATGACATGGGACCATTCTTTGCTTTTGGTAGTTATCAAGTGGATTGGGAGAAGGTTGTTCGCCTGATCGACCACTATGATTTCAAGGCGGCAACCGTAGCGCTTGCAACATTGCGAATTTCATTGAAAACTAGAGATAATATATGACTTCTCGTAAGGATATCATGGGCATAAAGCGTAAAGAAACCATTCTGGTGGTTGATGACGTGCCGGATAATATCGCTGTGCTTTCCGGCATACTGCGGAGCGATTTCCGGGTAATCTGTGCCACCGGGGGAGAAGATGCCTTGGAGGTAGTCCAACAGCAACCAGTTGATTTGATTCTATTGGACGTTATGATGCCTGACATGGATGGCTACGAAGTATGTCGACGTCTGAAAGCCGATATTACTACTCGCGAAATCCCGGTAATTTTTGTAACGGCACTATCTGCACCTCTTGATGAGGCGTACGGTCTGGGGCTTGGAGCAGTTGATTACCTGCACAAGCCTTGTCACGATTCGATTGTTCACTTACGGGTGTTGATGCACTTGGAACGTCGGAACAACAGCCTGGCACTTGAGCGGCTTGTGCGTGAGCGTACGGCTGATCTGAATCAGCTCCATCTGGACATCGTACAACGTCTGGGGCGAGCGGCTGAATTCAGGGATAATGAGACCGGAATGCATGTGATCCGGATGAGTGAAATGGCCCGTCTGCTTGCCCTTGAGGCCGGTGTTCCGGAAACGCAGGCGAATATCCTGCTTAATGCTGCACCGATGCACGATATCGGCAAGATCGGAATTCCTGATGCTGTGTTGCTGAAGCCGGGCAAGCTTGATGCTGCCGAGTGGGAGATAATGAAAACTCATCCGTTCATTGGCGCCGAGATTATCGGAGATCATGCTTCGGAGATGCTGAAAATGGCGCGTAGCGTGGCATTGACCCATCATGAAAAATGGGATGGCAGCGGTTACCCACAGGGACTCTCAGGTCTCCGGATACCAATGGAAAGCCGAATTGTGGCAATAACCGATGTATTTGATGCCCTGACCAACGAACGTCCATACAAGCGACCCTGGAGCGTCGAGGAGACGTTAGAAGAAATGGCCCGTCAATCGAACAGGCATTTCGATCCACGACTACTTCAGATCTTTATGAAAATTCTTCCGGATATCGAGAAGATTCGTTGCCAATACGCGGATTCTAATGATCATTTTTGTCAGACTAACACTTAAAGGTGGAATAATTATATGGGCTGGTTACAATTAATTACATCACGAACAATCATTGTTTTTGTCGTACAGGTTGCGATTTGGTACCTCGTTATGGGGCCGGCAAAAAGTGAGGCTGCAGAAGAAGTTGTATCCCTGAACCAACCGTTCAAATTCAGTGCGTTTGGAACAGCAGGACTTCTCTATGATGACAGCCCGTTTCACATGCAGCGTGATTTTGGGCAACCGGATACCTTTCGTGGCAGCAAGTATTCTCTTCTTGCCGACTCTCTGGTCGGAGCTCAGGTTGACTACAATATCACCGGCAGATTCGATGCGACAGTGCAGATGGTTGCGAAAAAACGGGCTCAACAGACTATCGAAGAAAGTCTTGAGTGGACCTTTATACGCTGGCGCCCAACAGACGAACTTGCCGTACGGGCCGGGCGGCTTGGACTTGATTTGTATATGCTGTCAGACTATCGTAGTGTCGGTTTTGCCTACCTTTGGCAACGCCCGGTTGTTGAATTTTATGGTCCCCTGATGTTTCAGAATTTTGATGGCGCTGATGTGGCTTATAGTTACAAACTGGGCGAAGGCACTCTTCAGGGGAAGCTGTTTGGTGGTGTTGCCGATCGATCATTGGAGCTGGTACAAGGTGGAGGAATAAACAATTTAGAAATGTCGTCAATCTTTGGCGGGAAGGTGTCATACGAGGACGAGCAGCTTCGTCTCTCTCTCGGCTATGGCCGGGCAACTATTGGTGGCAACCTGAAAAATATTTCCGAACTGATGACTCCCCTTCGGAACAGTAGCCCCCTTTGGCCAGAGGCCGGCACTATTGCAAATACCATAGCCAGCAAGAACAGGGTGATTCAGTTCTTCTCCGCTGGAGCAGCGTATGAGATCAACAACTGGCTTCTGCAGGGAGAAGCGGGATACCTCGCATCGAATTGGCCTGTCCTGCCTGATATCATGTCCGGTTAATCAACGATATCACTGAACGCAAGAAGCGCGAGCAGCTGATTACCATTCAGGCGGAACGTGATCCGCTGACAAATTTGCTCAATCGACGTTCAATGGAAGATAAACTGAAAATTGCTCTTCCAAACTCCCACGCGGATGAAAACTGTATCACGCTGTTCATGATCGATCTTGATAAGTTCAAGCCGATTAACGATACCTATGGACATGACGCCGGAGACCGGGTTTTAGTGGAGGTCGCTCGGAGACTGACCGGATGTTTGCGTCAATCGGATATTGTTGGCAGATTGGGGGGCGATGAGTTCCTCGTTGCAACGATCGGGAGTTTTTCTTTGGAAAGAGTCAATCTGGTTGCGGAGAAGCTGCTTCGAGATTTGGGTGAAAAAATTAGCATACAGGGAGATGTTACCGTTACTATAGGCGCCAGTATTGGCATTTCTATCTCAATAATGCATGGCACCGATTTTGAAGAATTGGTTTTAAAAGCTGATCGCGCAATGTATAAGGTAAAATCAAGCGGTCGAAATGGCTACCTTGTGTTTTCAGAGTAGCG
>CAIYZD010000814.1 GCA_903930585.1 uncultured Geobacteraceae bacterium
CCACTCTGCAACTCAGAGTTAAACTTCACCTTGAGCTATTACATGCACGTCAGTGTCTGGAAGAGCAGAATCGTCAACTCGTTGAAGCCGCACGCCTGCAGGAGGATATCGAACACATCACTCGACATGATCTAAAGAGCCCGCTCAGCGCGATCATCAACCTGCCGGAGATTCTGTTGAAGGAGTGTGAATTCACCGATTCTCAGCGAGAGTTTGTCATGATGATCATCGAATCGGGATACAAGATGTTGGAGATGATCAATAGATCACTCGATCTCTTAAAAATAGAAAGAGGCATTTATGAGTTATGCCCTGCACCGGTAGACATCCTTTCGGTCATGCGCCGAGTACTGATCGAGGTGTCGTCGCGGACGATCTTCAAGAACCTTCAGGTTAAACTCCAACTGGATAAAAAACCTCCAGAGGATGGTCAGACAGTCATGGCTATGGCGGAACATCTATTTTGCCACTCGATGTTCTCGAATCTTATCAAAAATGCCGTTGAAGCATCACCGCACAACGAGGTGATCAATATAGGATTCGATATCGGTGGCGAAGTGACCATATCGATCGAGAATGGCGGAGAGGTCCCCGTAAAAATTCGCGAACGTTTTTTCGACAAGTTTGTGACGTCGGGAAAATCTTTTGGTACCGGGCTCGGTACCTATTCGGCCAGGCTGATCGCCATAACACAAAAGGGGACCATCAATCTCGATACGACGGTTGCTGGACGAACCTGTGTCAGGGTAACTATTCCGGCGGTTGGTGAAGGGCAGGGCAAACTGACATTTACGCCACCACATGAGCCTGGGGTTAGATGTCCTCATGGTTTGTATGCCTGTCTGGCCCAGTGACCACATAGCGGCCAAGGAAAGCCGTCGCCCTTGGTAGACTGATGCCGCTGTGACAGACTCAAAACTGGTTACTTCAAACGGCTCGGCGGATTTGATGACGACTTCGTCACCACGACCAATGACTACCAACCGAGTGCCGGTCTGCCAGTGGTGACGGGTGCGGAAGCTTTGGGGAGCACAAATTGTCCCTTGCTGGAGAGAGCAACTGATTCCATGACAACTCCTTTAAGACGCTTAACTCTGTTGACCAGGATGTGGTAAGAATATTGTGGTATGGCGACTTCAGGATGTCAAGTTACGAATGATATCATTTCATCCGCCGCAACACGCTGGCCAATATGGGGTACACAACGATATCATCATGATAAACCAGTATATTTGCTTTACGACCTTTTGAAGAAACATTGACAAGGTAAACATCAAGGCATCCTAAAGGTCGGCCATCGACTATTGAAGTTTGAGACAGCTTCAGACCCATAGTGCAAGCTATATTTGATACATACTGTTCAATCATTTTACCTACTCCCTGTATGAATGAATTACCCTCTTTTCCCGGTGGCGTCGGGGAGCATCTCTGCCGAAGTTGACGGTTCCGCCGTTGTTCCCTGTTTCTGACCGGCCTCTTGAATCTGGGCGACTGCCTGTGCAGACACCGCGCGATCCTGGTGACGGTCGATCAGTCCACTCCACCTTGGGAACTCCTTACATCCTGAACTGTGCCACAACGTGCTTGAGAGCCCCGGCCATCTGAGAAAGTTCATTGGCAGCCCCGGCAGTATTCTGAGAACTCTTTGACGCACCGCTAACCGCTTCGGTAATCCGGTGCATACTCTTGCTGATCTGGTTAGTGGCAGAGGTCTGCTGCTCTGCCGCCGTAGCAATCTGGTTAATCTGGCTCGTCAGATCCCCTACCTGGCTTATGATATCTTCCAACGCCTGACCGGAACGAGCGGCATCTGCCGTACCGCGCTCGACCTCCTGAACGCCTTCTTCCATGGCATCAACTGCTAATTGGGTCTCTTTCTGAATGGCCTTGATCATCTCGCCGATCTCACGGGTCGCCTTGGTTGTGCGTTCGGCCAAGGCACGGACTTCATCGGCAACGACGGCAAAACCGCGACCCTGCTCTCCGGCCCGAGCGGCCTCAATCGCAGCGTTGAGGGCCAGCAGGTTGGTCTGGTCGGCTATATCTTCAATCGTAGAGACAATGTTACCGATTTGTTCGGAGCGGATACCAAGTGACGCTACCGTCTTGGCGCTCTGCTGGACCTTGACGGTAATACGCTGGATACTCTGAACGGCATGCTCAACAACATCAGAACCATTCATCGCCGTCCGGGTAGCATGACTAGATATTTCCGCCGTACGAATACAGTTCCCGGCAATCTGGGCAGATGTAAGTGCCATCTCTTCGCAGGCTATTGCAACGGACGTCGATTGCGAGGCCGCCCGTTCCGTGGCATTTGCAATCTCCGCCGAAGATCTGTTTAGATTCTCAGCTGAACCTGCGACAGCAATCGCACTCTGGTTTATGCGAACCACAATCGCTTTCAGATTATCAAGAAAATCGTTGAAAGAGCGGGCCAGCGAACCGGTTTCGTCCTCCCGCTCAACAATCAGGCGCCGAGTCAGGTCGCCATCGCCACGCGCCATATCTTCCAGGCTTGTATCGACATATCCCAAAGTCCTCGTAATACCGCTACTGATAAAATAGCAGATGGCAAACATTAAAAAGGCAAAAAATATATTCAGACCAACCAGAATCCATTTGACGGCATCTATATCCTTTTTGACGTCGTCGATGTAAATTCCGCTTCCCAGCACCCATCCCCACGGCTCGAATTTCTTTACATACGATAACTTCGTGTACAGTTCAGCTGTTGTGCCACCGCCGGCCTTTGGCTTCGGCCATTCATAATTCACAAAACCATTGCCGGCACGTCCAACCACCTCGTTGAACGTCACGAACAGATTTTTCATTTCGATTTTCTGGCTCGCATCCTGTAAACCATCACTCATGCTGGTGGCTTTGTTAAATTTCGCATCATCAAGTACTGTACCGTCAAGTGCCGGCACAGTCGGATGCATAATCATCCGGGGCACAGGTTTACCGAGATCGTTAATCCAGACATATTCCTTCTTTTCATAGCGAAGATGCTTGAGAAGGCCTGCTGCTTCCCTTTGCGCCTGTTCAAGAGATATTTTCCCCGCTTTAACATCGGCATTTTGATGCTCAACAATCCCCATAGCCAATTCGACAATATGGCGAGTAGCATCCTTCTTTTCATTCATGATTCGAGTTTCAATCAGCGGCAACAAGTAGGCAAACAGGCCCGTCACCATAACCGCCACACTGATCACGGAGATCAACATTATTTTGTACTGGATTCGCCAATTTTTAAAACGCGTAATACTCATATTTCGTCCCTTCTTCTCATTTTGCATATAACAGATCTAAGGAGACCTTTACGGAAAGCGCTCTTTTAGAACGATTCAGGACATTGTTTTTTCAAGGCCTACCGGTTTGGCAAAGTAAGCCATCGTCAGACACCTTTAGCATTGCGCCCGATGAATACGAACTGGCAGACGGTGGGGCATTGCCAGTAGTGTCGTAGTGGTTGTCGTAGGTAACCGTGAAGCTTGTATCAGCCCACAGAGGTAACACGCTGAATAACAGGAAAACCCCAATAAAAGCAGAGAGTGTGGCAAGGCTTTTTTTTGAATGGATCATTGGGTCCCTCCAATGTCGTAATTCTGCATGGTTCATTAACGTAGACCAACCACAACATTCGAAGAAATAAAGATAGTAAATATGTTGTAATATAACTTGTTGTAAATAATTAGAAAAGTCAGATAAATGTTGTTTATTATGTAAGAATTTATCTTACATAATAAACATATAATATTTATAATACATAATGAGTGTATTTAAATAAGTGACTGTGTGGTATAAATGCGGATCTTCTATGGGGGACGTTCATGACAACAACCATTTACTCTGTTCCCGGCAGGCTAAACTCTTCGCTACTACTGTAGCAGTTACTGACTGAAGCACGACACTAATCTTATTTCACTTAGTCAAGAGTGTGGGTATTATACCAATAGCACCCATTGGGTCTAATATCCCGTGCAATACTGAAAATGCATCGGCTCCTTGCTCTTGCCGGGCCAATCCCCTCCCCAGACGAATCCGTATTCGCGGAACAATGCCACAATTTCCGGGTGCATGTCTCCGTTGCTTCCCTGGCGATTCGTCTCGGAGTTGAGGTCTATGGCAATCCCCCAGCTGTGAGTCGAAAGCTCGTCACTCTGTCGTTTTGGCCGATAATTGTAGCACCCGCAATAACTCCTGATCTCACGTGAGAGTCGTTCCTGGTGAATGCGGGTAAAAAGTTCCGATACAAGCGGAGCAAGCAGAATGTGACAGAAGATCCCCCTCACCGATTGAGATCTGTCCCAGGAAAGTGGAATCGCAAACGGGATTCTGGCGGCAACCAGATGTTCCGTTTCCCACGACTGTTTCAGATGCCCATCGTCGCGGGTGTAGGCGGAGATATTGCCGAAGGTGGCAATAACACCTTCCAGTCCGTTGGGTGGCTTGATGCTGTCGTGGGTATCCCCCGCATCCACAATAATTGTCCGTATCATTATCGTCCCTCCTTACGGGTTGAAAACTAATTTGAGCTAATGTATGTTAACCCGGTTGTCAGGATCATCTTGTGCTGATGGTCGCAATATGGTACGAGGAGAAACGACAATGTGCACCTAGTGGAGTGTTGCCTTTCCTACCTCTAAATAAAGTATAATATGTTAATTAATGTTTTAATATAGCGCGTTACAAACCATTAGAAAAGTCAGATAAATGCTGTTTATATTGTAAGAGTTTTCCTTACAATGGTCCTACTTGTAAACCGGCGAGGATTTCAGACCCCAAGTGCGAGTTAAAGAGGAGAAATAGAGATATTATCCTTAACCTCAAAGGGATCAGGCTTAAGCTGCACGCAGGTCAGGCGATTGCACACATTAAGCAGCGTGGAGCTGGCATTGTTACCGCCGGCAGCATTATCACGGGGCATAATGTTGAGGTCATGAATCCTGAACATTACATAGCATCCTGCGGCAACGACGCGGATTTAGAAGTCGAAGTTCAAGCGAAAACAGGTAAAGGGTTTGTTCTAGCAGATCGCAATCGGGAAGAGAGCGCGCCTATTAACACCATTTGGCTTGATGCGAGCTTTTCCCCAATCAAAAAGGTTAATTTTTCGGTATCTGAGTCGTATGAGGGGCCGGAGCCCGGTTATGACAGGCTAACTCTTGAAGTGTGGACCGACGGAAGCGTCAAGCCTGTCGATGCAGTGGCATACGCGGCGAGAATACTGCAAGATCAGCTTACTATATTCGCTGGTTTTGACTTGGAATGCGAAAAAATTGATGACGAGCCAATAGTAAATGAAGAAGTCGTGAACGAGAATCTGTATCGAAAATTCAGTGAGTTCGAACTGTCGGCACGCGCTGCAAATTGCATTGAGAGCGCCGGGTTGAAATTTGTTGGTGAACTTGCAGTTATGAAAAAATCTGATGTGCAGAAATTAAAGAATACAGGCAAAAAAACGATTGAGGAGCTTCAAGATATTCTGACGTCACTGGGTCTGGATCTCGGGATGCAAATCGATAACTTTCCGGATCCGGAGAAGTTAGGTGGGTAGATATCCAGTAACATTGTCGCACAACGGTCAGTAAAATCAGGGATGATAGGGAATACTACAAGGATTATCAGGTTATGATCGAAGATATCATTGTCAGCATCTGTGAACTTGGAAAAGTGTCGTCTGAATCGGCTGAAGCATATGCACAAGCACGAGATAAACTCCTAATGCATTTGCTTGCGCATCTAAAATCCAATCCAGATATCATCAGGTTGATTGGTATCAATTCATTCGATCTGATTCTGAATAAGAACCACAGGCACGCTGCACTCATGGCAACGGTGTTCAGATCCAACGATTTTGAGCTTCTTGTACGCACGTCGCTCAGTGAATATCGGGCATACGGCTCCAGAGGCTTTTCTTCTGACTATTTTCCTGCAGAACTCCAGGCATGGTATACAGCAGTAGATGAATGTCTGGAGCACCCCACCCAAAAAGCAGAAATTCAGGCAGTTTATTCATGGATGATCAGGCGCCACAAAGATATTATCGAGCTTTTGCCTGATAGACAACATATCGAATTCCCCGTCCGGACTGAGTCCTACGAACTACAACAGCTCTTCCAGGAGTTGCTTCTCCGTGGCGACAATGCGGGGTGCCTTCAGATGGTGGATCAGGTCATCAGTACAACTGCTGACCTTAAGCGTTTCTATTTGGAGGCAATCTGGCCTTCGATGTATCGAATCGGACAACTGTGGGAATCCAATCAGGTCACCATTGCTGAACAATTCCTTGCAACAGCCATTGTAAGCCGCGTTATGGCCTCACTCTATCAACGCTTTGCAGAAATCAATATAACGCAAGGCAAGGTGGTTGTCTCCGCAGCAGCCAATGATTTTCATGAACTTGGCGCCCGGATGGTTGGGGATTTCATGGAAATGGATGGTTGGGATGTTCATTATATGGGGAAAAACAATTCGGCCGAGGAACTGCTTGGCGTTCTCAAAAAGCAAAAGCCCTTTGCGCTGGCTTTGTCCGTAGCGACAGTATTCCATCTGAGCAATGTCCACCAGGTGATTCAAATGATCCGGAATAGCGAGGACATCAAAAACCTCAAAATCCTGGTTGGAGGTTCTGCTTTTACTGAAATGCCCGATCTTTGGCAGAACGTTGGCGCAGATGGTTATGCGGCGGACGCTGAAAGCGCGGTTCAGCTGGTAAATGGATGGTGGTCCCAAGGAGTGAGTGCCGACAAAGAAGAAGAATCATACCTGACCACTTCGAGCAGTTTGGGAGTGAGATCATTACAACACACATATCTGGGAACTTGATTTAGAACGCGTAATTCTACTGGCAACGCAAGTATTCAAGGCGTCATTGGCGTCTGCCTGCTAATACTCTCCTGCCTCACCACCCGATAGGACACAGAAAGGGCACCCAAAAATGGCAGACAAGAAAAAGGTATCAACGGAACAAGAAATGGAAAAAGAATTCAGGCAAAAGTTCGAATCAAGTATTAACGAAAGCCTTGCTGCAGCAAGAGACAGAGCAAAAAATAAGCGGGATTTAGGGAGTATTCTTCTGTCCGTGGAGCCTGTCTGCCAAGCAAAGAAGCAGGATAACAAGCAATGAGGCATGTAACTTATAGCCCAATTCCTTTGTCTATCCACGTGTACCGTATACCTGTCCTGGATGATCGCATGTACTGGCAGAGATGGTCTGACTTCCCTATAGCATCAAGCGGAACTGCAAGGGCGTGATGATGCACCTCCCCGACCTACGATTCGCAAGCTTAGGTCGGTGAGGTTCAGAACCCCAATTCAGATTTTTTATTGGGTGCTGCAGCACGGTGATGATGAAATTGTAGGTCTTCATTGCCGATTTTGAGGAATGTACATTGCTCGGAGAGTGTTTGCTCTTTGAGCTGTTTGAAGATTTTTTCGGCTTCAACTCTTTTTTCGGATAGATATTTGGGATTCTTTTTAGGTAGTTGCATAATTCTCCAGGCAGTGAATTGTTTGAGCAGAGTGAAACGATAGGCCGCGCATTGTCTCGCGGCCTATACAATGATGCTCTTAGATATGATACCAAAATGAATGGAGAGACTGTAGCAGATATTCTATTTCTTTTTCGCAGGAGCTTTCGCGGTCTTAGCTGATTTAGCAACTACCACAG
>CAIYZD010000815.1 GCA_903930585.1 uncultured Geobacteraceae bacterium
ACAACGTAAAAAAAAACCTGTATACAATTTACAGAGGAGCACCCGAAGGTACGCACCCAGGCAGAGTGGCAGTCAGCTCGTTTGTCGTTGCTGACCAAGTTGGCGAACATCAAAATGTTATTCGCGACTTCAGTGACATGCTCTTAGAAAATAACATCATAAAAATAATCGGTACGATCAATGCATACTCTTTGAATATATGGAAGCGGCAATGACGCCGCACCCTCGTGAATGAGTGCGACGTTTTTTATTCAAGGAGTACCTGCTATGACAACATCACCGGTTATTATCGACGATACCACCCTGCGCGATGGCGAACAGACAGCAGGAGTGGTCTTCTCCCGACGGGAAAAGATTGCAATTGCCCGTATGCTGGATGCCATCGGTGTTGGCGAGATCGAATGCGGCATTCCTGCCATGGGTTCTGAAGAGCAGTCCAGTATACGCGCTCTGGTGGACCTGGGTCTGTCTGCCCGCCTGATCACCTGGAATCGTGCACTGGTGCCTGAAATTAAGGCAAGTATTGCCTGTGGCGTGCAGGCCGTAGACATTTCGCTGTCGGTCTCCGACCAGATGATCGTTCACAAACTGCACAAAAGTCGCGACGACGTCAAGGAACAGCTGAAAATCGCCCTTGGATTTGCCAAGCAGCATGACCTGTATGTCTCGGTCGGCGGCGAAGATGCAAGCAGGGCCGACCTCAGCTTTCTCGTGGAGCTGATGAAAATCACCAGAGCCATGGGTGGCGACCGTTTCCGTTTCTGCGATACGCTCGGTATCATGGATCCCTTTACCACGTTCGACAAGGTGACGTTTTTGAGGAAGGCGGTTCCCGAGGTGGATATCGAAGTACATACCCACAATGACCTGGGCATGGCAACGGCAAATGCCATCGCGGGCGTTCGCGCCGGAGCGAAATTTGTCAATACCACGATCAACGGTCTCGGCGAACGGGCAGGCAATGCGGCCCTCGAAGAGGTTGTGATGGGGCTCAAACATGCCTGCGGCATTGAGACCGGCGTAGAGACCCATCGCTTCAGAGAGATGTCGCTGTTTGTGGCCAAAGCCTCGCACCGTCCGCTGTCAGTTTCCAAGCCGGTAGTCGGTTCACGGGTATTTGCCCATGAATCGGGACTCCACGCTGACGGCGTTATCAAGGATCCCAGAAATTATGAAGGGTTTGACCCGGCGGAGGTCGGCCTGACCCGGAGTATCGTGGTAGGCAAGCATTCCGGCACCGGCGGCCTGATCGAACGGTATCGCAGTAGGGGTATAGTCATTGGCAGAAAGCAGGCAGATCATCTCCTGGAACTGACCCGTGCCATGTCGTGCAAACGGAAACGGGATCTGACCAACTGTGAACTGATTGCCATTTATCTTGGCGAAGAGGCGCTGCCGAAGGCAGCATAGGAGGAATACTTCATGTGTGGATCAGGAACGAGTTTTGTGCCCATTAGCGAAGCTGCACACCTGTTGGAAACAACTGAAATGCGTGTACTGATGATGCTCAAGAAAAACGAGCTGCAGGGAAAAATGGAGGATGATGCGTGGTTTGTTGACCGCTCGTCATTACAGCTATGCAGCAAACCGAAGGCTGCGGACATTGTCAAACCGAGCGGGTGTGGCGGTGGATGCGGCGGCGGTTGCGGTGGGCAGTAGCATACCAGGGAGGTGGCGCCAATGGCAGTCATCATCAAAGCATCAGACGTTAAATTCAGATATCCGCGGGACGTAGCCAATCGGGACAAATCCAAGTTTGCCGGTCTGCCTGACCCGGCGCCGTTCAACCGTCACGATCTGTACGAAATTCTGCCGATGTTGTCGGCTGTCATGAACGAACTGGAGAGCAACGACGGTGAGGTACTGCATCTGATCGAGGATGTCCTCAACGTGATGCCGGGCTTCATCACCACCCGCGAAGACGTTTTCGATTACCTGTCCGGATCGGCCAGGGAATGCTTGAGATAACTGGCGATATCTGGGAGTACGTAGCTTCGGGCGTGATCGTCATCACCACCAACGGTTCGAAGACTCGTGACGGGCGGGCAATTTTCGGACGCGGTGTAGCGCGGCAGGCGGCGCTCCGCTATCCGGACCTTGCTGAAATATTAGGCACTCGGCTGATGACAGAGGGAAACCGGGTATTCGATCTTGGGCATGGGATCGCTACCTTTCCGGTAGAAGAGTCCCCCTGGTCGCTCCCGGACCTGCGCATTATCGCCCGTTCGGCAGAGGAGTTGCGGTTATTGGCGGATCGTTCGGGGTGGCAGCGGATAATTGTCCCCCGTCCCGGCTGTGGTGGCGGGGGACTTGCATGGCAGGAGGTGCGGCCACTGCTGGAACCCTGGCTGGACGACCGGTTTACGGTCATCACCGGCATAGAGTGATGCGCACGGTTGTAATGGAGAACTTGCAGGACGTTTGGCATATTACACACAAGGGAGCCGTTTTTATGTACAATGCCGCCACGCAGGGGGGAAAGCCCCGCACACCCTACCACGAGTTTTACGCCGACGACTTCACCCCCCGGGAACATTACCGGCTGCTCTGGGATCATATCAAGGCCACCGGCAATAACGCGCTGGAAGCCAAGGCGCACGAATCACAACTGGCGCTCCAGGCTGAAGGGGTTACCTTCACGGTGTACGGCGAAAGTGAAGAGGGGATCGAGCGCATCTGGCCCTTTGACTTGATTCCCCGCATTATCACCGCCGCAGAGTGGGTCAAGATTGAATCCGGCCTCAAACAGCGGGTCCGGGCTCTGAACCTGTTTTTGGGAGATCTGTACGGCGAACAGCGCATCATCAAGGATGGCGTCATCCCCCCCGAGCTGATCTATCAGGGACGCGATTTCCGACGTGAAATTGTCGGCATCGTCCCGCCGCGCGGCATCTACACCCACATCAGCGGTATCGACATCATTCGCGACGAAAAGGGGGAATTCCTGATTCTGGAGGATAACCTGCGCACACCGTCCGGAGTGTCGTACATGATCGAAAACCGGGTCATCGAACGCCGCATTCTCCCAGAATTCTTCAATAAATACCGCGTACGGCGCGTCGAACATTACCCGTCGCTGTTGCTTGAAGCCTTGCGGGCGCTCTCACCGCGTGGCAAGGACAATGCCGAAATTGTGGTGTTGACTCCGGGCATCTACAATTCCGCCTATTTCGAGCATACCTTCCTCGCCAAAGAGATGGGGGTGGAACTTGCCGAGGGGCGTGACATGGTGACGGTAAACGATATCGTTTACCTGAAAACCACTACCGGTTTGCAGCGGGTGGATGTAATCTATCGCCGCATCGACGACGATTTTCTCGACCCACTCGTATTCCGCTCCGACTCGTCACTCGGTATCGCCGGCGTAATCAACGCCTGGCGGGCAGGGAACGTGGCGATCGTCAACGCCCCCGGCAGCGGCATCGCCGATGACAAGGCGGTCTACCCATATGTGCCTGATATTATCCGTTATTATCTCGGGCAACAACCAATCCTGAACAATGTTCCCACCTATCAGATGACCAACGTCAAGGATAGGGAGTATGTGTTCGACAACATGGAACGGATGGTGGTCAAGGCGGTCAGCGAATCAGGGGGGTACGGCATGCTGATGGGCCCCTCGTCAACACCTGCCCTGCGCAGGGAGTTCATGGACCTGGTGCAGGAGAATCCGCGTAACTACATCGCCCAGCCTGTGGTCTACCTGTCGCGTCATGTCTGCTACATGGATGGCGAACTGGAAGCCCGGCACCTGGACCTGCGACCTTTTGTAATTTATGGCGAGGATATTGAAGTTGTGCCGGGAGGATTGACACGCGTGGCGCTCCGCAAAGGCTCGCTGGTGGTGAATTCATCGCAGGGCGGCGGAAGCAAGGACACCTGGGTTCTAGCGGAGTAGGTTTTTCTCCCCCTTCTCGAAAGGGGGGATACATTCTGAACAGAGGACAAACACATGTTAAGTCGCATAGCCGATTCGATGTACTGGATGGCCCGCTACCTGGAGCGTGCCGGTGAAACCGCGCGCCTGATGGAAATCAACCTGCGCTACCTGGTGGAAGCGGAAGAGGATATGGGCGAGGATGATCGCTGGCGCCCTATTTTACAGATAACCTCATCGGAACCGCTGTACGAAAAGCAGTTCGGCGACAACAGTGTCACGACCCCGCGGGTGTTGCAATTCATCAGCGCCGGTCGCACCAATCCGAACTCGATCAGGAACTGCCTGCGTCTGTTCCGTGAGAATGCCCGGGTAGCCCGCGACCGAATCTCGAAAGAGATGTGGGAGGCGGTTAACGAAATCTGGATGAGCTTCAGCGACCGCCTGAAGGGACCACTAACGGCAGAGCGTGCCAGTTCACTGTTCGTGGATCTGCGCAATCAAGTCGCCCGGATCAACGGCCTGACGGCATCCACCATGATGCGTGGGGAGGCCTACGCCTTCTATCAACTGGGCGGCTGCCTTGAGCGAGCCGACATGACCGGCCGCATACTGGATGTCAAGTATCACATTATACTGCCGGATCTCTCCATGGTCGGTTCAGCTCTCGATTATTATCAGTGGGCGGCGCTGCTCAAATCCCTCTCCGGTTTCGAAGCCTTCCGCCGCAGCTATCATTCAGGGTTCATGCCTGCCGACGTAGCCGAGTTTGTGGTACTGAACCGGGATTTCCCCCGCTCCATCGCATTCTCCGTCGAACGAATGGGATCTGCGCTGGATATTATCGGCCTTGATAACAAGGAAGGGACCCGTGATGCTTTTGCACAACTGGCACGTATGGTAAAGAACAATTCACAGGAGATATTTGCCGAAGGTTTGCATGAATACCTTCAGCGACTGTTGGCCGGCATTATCATGACTCACTCAGCTCTGGCCGTTGAGTTTTTTCAATAAATAATGCATTATGAAGGATGACGTTTGAAGGAGTACCTGGATGCGCTACCTGATTGAACACGAGACCGTACTGGAGTATCCGAACGCAATACGCGAACACCATATCGAATTGCGTCTTGCTCCGCGTTCCGACCAGTTTCACCTGATACACTCCTGCGTTATCGAAACAGAACCGGAGGCAATACTGGTCGGCTACACCGATTATTTCGGTAACCGGGTTGACTATTTCAGCGTGATTCCACCACACACCCGGCTGGTGACCCGCATGCGGGCCGAAGTTGAAACGGTCCGGGAAAATCCGTATGATTTTACCCCGGTTGCCCCCGTGGAACAGATGGAATGGCTGGCTGATGTGATGCGCCGTGAGCCGCGGATACATGATTTCGTGCTCCATCGCAGCTCCGTGACTCCCCCTGTCGCGAAGCTTGCCGAGGCGCTGTCCGGAATTCTCCCCCGCTTTGACCGGGAGCAGCCGGTCATGCATAGCCTGTCGGAACTGATGGCATGGATTCCGACCGTGATGGAGTATCGCAGTGGTTCCACCGGTGTGCATGCGGATCTTGCTGCCACTGTGCGTCATGGCGGCGGAGTCTGTCAGGATTTTGCCCATCTCTTTATCACCATTGCCCGTTCCTGGGGTGTTCCTGCCCGCTATGTGATGGGGTACCTTGACCCCGGCATCTGTGCCGGTGACGAGCAGCTTGCCACTCACGCCTGGGCCGAGGCGCTGGTGCCGGGAGGGGGGTGGATCGGCTTCGATGCGACACACGCTCTGCTGGCCAACGACCATTACATAGCGGTTGCAGTGGGGAGGGATTCCTACGATGCTGCTCCCCAGCGGGGCAGTTTCAAGGGTGATCCTTCCGGTGAACTACCGACCGTGACGGTGACGGTGCAGGAACAGTAACCTTACTCCGGAAGGGACATCGATGTCCGTACAACCAACAATGCAAACTGAAACTTTTTTTACTATCGATATGCCGTACCGCGAACGAATGGAACTGCGCCGGACCCGGTTCTGCGGTGGCAATGGCCCGCGAGTCGCCGTATTGGCCGGTATACACGGCGACGAGCTTGAGGGTCTCTATGTCTGCCATCGCCTGGCCGCGTGGTTTGAGGAACTGGTCCGGACAACACCGGAGGCGCTGTGCGGCACGGTAGAGCTCTATCCGGCACTTAATACGTTGGGGCTGGATACGCTGACCAGAGGGCTTCCGGTGTTCGATACCGACCTGAACCGCGCCTTTCCCGGTTCAGCGGAAGGACCGCTGCCGAAACGTCTGGCAGATGCGATCATGACCGCGCTTACCGGGGCGGCACTGGTGGTGGATATTCATGCAAGCAACATCTACCTGCGCGAGATCCCCCAAGTACGCATTAATCAGGAATTCCGGGAGCTGCTGGTGCCAATTGCCCGGCAGATGAATCTGGATATGATCTGGCTGCATAGCGCCTCAACAGTGCTTGAAACCACCGTGGCTCACAGTCTCAACAGCAACGGCACACCCTGTCTGGTGGTTGAGATGGGTGTCGGCATGCGGATCACGCCGGAATATTGCGATCAACTCGTCTTCGGTATCCTGAAGACGTGGCAGGCAATCGGGGTACTCGCAGCCGATGTGGCGCTGCCGGAAACGGACCATGCCCCGCTGATTGCCGACGACGACAACGTTCACTACCTGAACGCCCAGACATCTGGTCTGTTTGTCGCAACCGCCTCCCACTGGACCGACGTTCACCAGGGAGAGCTGCTGGGAACCATTGTGTCACCGTTCAGCGGCGCCGTTCTTTCGGAAGTCCGTTCGCCAACGGACGGTATTCTCTTTACCCTGCGGGAATATCCACTGGTCTATGAAGGGTCGCTTATGGCCCGCGTCATGGCCCGCACAGGGGGACCGGCATGATACGCAACCTGCTCTGCATGACAGCCCCGATGCGGGAAGGATTTGATATTCCCTGCCATGAAATCGGTCCCCTGTCGCCGTACCCTGCCGCCGCCCTGGTTGCCGGCCTGCATGGCGATGAAATAAACGGTGTCTTTATTCTCTCCCGGCTGGCTGATTTCCTGAACGGCGTTGAAGCCGGTAACTACCCGGAGTTGCAGCTTGTAAAGCCGGTATTGATCATTCCGGCGGTCAACGTCCTTGGAGTAAATCTCCGCACACGCACATGGCCCTTTGACAAGTCGGATATCAACCGGATGTTTCCGGGCAGTACCACCGGCGAGACCACTCAACGCATCGCTTATGCCGTTCTGGAGGCAACCAAGCATGCCGCACACCGTATTGACATTCATACCGCCAGCGTGGATTTTGAAGAGATCCCGCAAGTGCGCCTCCACGGGCCAAGTGCCGCTGAACGGGACAGCGCCGGGTGGTTTGGACTTACGGCCGTCATGGAACGCTCACTTTCACCGGTTTTCACCACCACTCTGATGTCATCATGGAAGGCCTGGGTGGGAGACAGTTTTGTTCTGCGCGTGGGACAGGCCGGCACAGTGCAGCTGGGGCACTGTCAGCGGGTGTTCCGGGCACTGGTGTCATTTCTCGGCAGAGCCGGGATTCTGGAAGGGGTGCAGATGGGCTCGGAAGATGAGGATACCTGCTATTTTGACAAAGCGAGTGCGTTCAGGGTCTTTGCCGAAAAAGCGGGGACCTTTGTGTCTGACCGGCAGGTCGGTAGCTGGGTAATGGCGGGGCAGGAGCTGGGATACATCTACGACAGCTTCAGCGGCAATATTATAGAGAACGTTGTGGCGCCGGTTGCAGGCCTGCTGACCGGCATCCGGCGGCATCCGCTGCTGTTTGAGGGAGATCTGATCCTGCGGATCAACAGAAAACCGTAATGGGTGGAGACCGGTATGCTGCAGATCATCCAGAATGATCCGGAAGTGCCCCCCGGAAACCTGATCGACCATCTCACTATCCCGTACCATGTCCACCACCCGTACCGTGACAGCCAGCTCCCGGCCATGGCGGATATTTCCGCCCTGATTGTCATGGGGGGAGCGATGGGGGCCAATGACGACCAGCAGCACCCATTCCTCCGCAATCTGAAAGACCTTATCCGCACCGTTGTCGCAGCCCGGATTCCCTATCTGGGGATCTGCCTGGGGGGACAATTGCTGGCGGCGGCGCTGGGGGCGCAGGTTGTTGCCCACCGGTGGGAAGAAATGGGGACTCTGCCACTCTTCCTCACGCAGAATGGCGTTGAAGATCGTCTTTTTAGCGGCATCGCCGGGCAGTTTACCACTTTCCAGTGGCACCATGACAGCTTTGACATTCCCGATAGCGGGATCGTGCTGGCATCATCATCGATCTGCCCCCACCAGGCGTTCCGGGTAGGTGATTCGGCGTGGGGACTCCAGTTTCACCCGGAAGTGACGGGAAAGATTATTCACGACTGGTGTGCGTGGGACAGTGCAACACTCCAGCAAACCGGGGCATTGGTCGCGGCGTTTGCCCGCGAAGCAGATTCATACACCGCAACTTCCCGGCAACTGCTGCATAATTTCCTTCTCAGTGCCGGACTCGGATAGCCGAAACCGGGATAACCAGCGCTGTCACCGACCCGGCTTA
>CAIYZD010000816.1 GCA_903930585.1 uncultured Geobacteraceae bacterium
ATGGCGCTTTCAGGGCTGCGTAAAAGCCGTAGCTGGCGACAAGCAGCACCAGCCAGCGCCAGCGATCGGCGGTAAAGTAAAAAACCAGATAAACGACCGGCAAAAAAAAGAAATACGAAAGGGAGTTGAACGCCATTTGTTATGCGGCCAACTTTCGCTCGATGTCGGCAATCAGGTCACCAACGCTGCGCTGCTTGAGCAGATCTTTCTGGGTAAACCGGATGTTAAACTTCGCTTCGATGGTGGTAACCAGATTGACGTGGGAAAGCGAATCCCAGCCGTCAACGTCATTTGCAGTCATCTCGGGAGTAATCCTGATATCGTCATCGTCAAATACTTCACAGAAAATTTTGTTCAACGTATCCTGCAACTCCATGGTTAATCCTCCAGTGTGGAAATGTCTCCGGCATCCTGCCCAAGGTGGCGGGCCTTCAGTACCCGCCGCATGATCTTGCCACTTTTATTTTTTGGTACGCTGTCAACAATGATAATCTCTTGCGGGGTTGCTATGGATGATGCCCTGTTGCTGACATCATCACTTCGCCCCTTGAACCAGTACCGTCATCATCCCTTACGGCTGTGTCGCCGGTGTAGTACCAGTTGTTCTTGAACTTGGAATTGTAGGCTGACTCATTATTCAAGTATGTGACAAACATGGAAGGCCAGCCGGTCTTGAGACAGATCGTCACCGCTTCATTCTGCAAGAGATCGAACCATAGCCTGGCGTCATAGCCGCCCCCGTAATGAATCTGGGTAACACCCAGGCTCCAGGGGCCGATAATACCGTAGGATGTGCCGGTTACCCAGCCTTGGTCTGCTGTACACCAGAAAATATCGGACTCGGTCAGGTTTAGCACTTCATGTGCAGTTCTGCTCTGGTGAAGAATGCTGCGGTGGACATGGAGCACACCTTTTGGCTTGCCAGTTGAACCTGAGGTATAATGAAGTACGGATGGGGTGTCCGGTGCGGTTAATGATGCGGTAAAATCGCTTGATGCCTGGCGCATGAGTGCCGTATAGCTGAGGATATTTTCGGACTGGTGCTCTTCAATATCGGTAACAATGATGTATTTAAGGGATGGCAGATGGTCACGCACCCGCGCAATTTTTTTCAGGAGGCTCTTTTTGGTTACTATTCCCTTAGCTTTGGCATCACCAAGGCGGTCAAGAAGAGCATCATCACCAAAGTTTGAAAAGAGGGTGCCGCAGATTATCTGAAGTTTCAACGCCCCCAAGAAACTAAAGAACTGTTCGGGTGTTTTAGGCAGGAAAGTAAACAGAATATCCCCCGCAGCAAAGCCGAGAGCCTGCAAAGCGTTGGCAAAACGGTTGGATTCACGATCAAGGTCATTGAAGGTGTAGGTGGTCCGTTCATGATGAGCGGATACCCAACGGAAAGCCACTTTCTCCCCAAGTCCCAGCGTACATTGCTGGCGGGTACAGATGTGACCGATATTGTATTGTCCCTTTACGATTATGTTCATTGCCGCCTCGACGTAGTGCTTAATGCCAGGTTATCTAACATAAATCCATCCATATAACCACCTAAGATCTGAGCATAAAACTGGTACATCAGTAAATTCCGGGTCTCTTAGTTCCGTTCTCCTCTACAGGCGGCTACGAACGTTTCGGCGATATTCCGGTTGCTGCCGAAATGCAGATGGAGATAGGACGCCAGGCAGTTACGTATCCGGAATCCTTCAAATCCCAATGTGACCCCCTGGCGTGACACCCGGTAACAGCAGTCGACCTCTTCCGGCATTGCGCTGATCTCCGAGTAGTGAAATTCGTGCCCCCGAACCAGAGCTCCTTCAGCGCCGATGATGGTGTCCTCTCGCAGTTCGGCCTGCCGGTAGCCGAGCGCCTTGCGGCGTGAAAGCATCCGGCAGCGCACCGGGAAAATTCCCACAAAGTCCGTTGAAGCGTGATTGCCGGCAGCGTCAATTCCCTCTGTCAGATAGACAAAGCCGCCGCATTCCGCATACACCGGCATATCTGCCGCGACCGCCGTCCGTATGGCTTCTTTCATGCTCCCGTTTTCAGCCAGCACTTCCGCATACAGTTCGGGGTAGCCTCCCGGCAGATAGATGCCGTTGCTGCCGGAGGGGAGGGCGATATCGGACAATGGCGAGAAAAAGGCGAGTTCTGCTCCGGCTTCCCGCAACAGGCGCAGGTTGTCTTCGTACATGAAGCAGAAAGCGGTGTCGCGGGCCACGGCGATTTTGACCAGTGGTTTGCCGCTCACCAACCTTTTTTGGCACCTAACGTTCGTCACCTTCGCAGGCTGAGCGGAGTCGAAGCCAAGCCCACTCATCCGGTCCAGATCCAGATGCTGCTCTGCCATATCGGCCAGCCGCCCGATGAACTCATCGGAAAGCGGGTTGTCCTCCGCCGTCACCAAACCCAAATGGCGCGAGGGGATGACCAGTGATTCATCACGGGGGATGCAGCCGAAGCAGATGATTTCCGGACAAGAAGCGGCCAGCGCTTCCGCGAGGAGCGCGGCATGGTTTTCACTGCCGACATTGTTGAATATGACGCCGGCCAGCGTAACCTGCGGATCAAACTCTGCAAACCCCTTGACCAGCGCTGCGGCGCTGGCCGCCATACCGCGGGCGTTTACCACCAGAACCACAGGGACTCCCGTCAGAGTGGCTATCTGGGCGCTGCTCCCATTCCTGCTTGATGCGCCGATACCGTCGAACAGTCCCATGGCGCCTTCAACGACGGCAATTGAAGGACCGGTCCGGTTCGTCAGGTTCGCAAGAAAGGTCTCACGTACAAACTCTCCGTTGCACATCCAGCCATCGAGATTAATTGAGAGGCTACCGGTCACGGCACGGTGATAGCCCGGATCGATAAAGTCAGGCCCGCATTTGAAGGGGGCCACTGCCATGCCGCGGCGGACGAGCGCAGCCATGATCGCAAGGCTGACCGTGGTTTTGCCGCTGCCACTCTGAGGGGCGGATATCAGGAAGGCATTCTTGGTGTTCATCGAAGCGACCGCCTGGTCCCGCCATACTGAAAAAATGCGATCAAATGGAACTCTTCCTTGTCATAACCCTTGGGGAACCCCCCCACCGGACCAATGGCTCTCAGGGTGCGTAGCACCTCTTCATCCAGTATATGGGCCCCGGAGCTCTCCAGTTGTTGGATGTTGATAATTTCGCCCCGTCGATTAAAGGTAATCCGGACCGGTGTGATCCCTTCGATTCCTCTCAAAGCGGCCTCTTGCGGGTAGCGCCAGACACCGTAGACCGCACCTTCGAAACGGCGCAAAAATGAACCGAATACGATATCATCACTGTTTAGAAAACGGGTATCTCCTTCAGCTATTTCGTTTTCGAATTTGTGTCGATAACTCTCCTCCAGTTTTGCCATCCGGTTGGCTCCGGGGAACAGGTGTGCAGTGGATGGAGGTTGCCGTGCCGTCTGGTTTTTTGGTTTCAAAAGGCTGGCTATTGAAGATCCGGGAGTGGGTACAAGCTGTTCGGTTACGGACTGGGATTGCTGTGGAGCGGGTACGGCATGCCGCTCCGGATAGGGTGCTGTCTGCTTTTCCATAACCTGGGCATCTTGCGGAGCATCACCGCGGGGTGCACTTTCCTTGGGAACTCTGATGCGTTTTTCGGAACGACGCTTGGTCTCCTGTTGCTGTTGTTCAAGCGGATGTTTCAGTTCCGGCATCTGCTGCAGATCGATAAAAACCGGTTCTTTGGGAGGCTCCGTCCGTGACGCGGGAAAATAATAGAGCGCAGTAAACAACCCGAAATGCAGAAGGAGAGAGAGGGCGAGCAAGTAGAGAAACGATTTTTCTATATAGTGATCACGCATGAAGTGAAGTCGTTTCCCGTTGATTTACGAGGCTGAAGAAACCGGTATTGTTTCCTGCGTATACTCGCGACGGGAGTCGGCCTGTGGGCTGGTTTCCGTGCGCAGGAACTGAAGAATCTCTTTCAGACTTTCCAGAATATTATGTTCCGCTTTGGGGAGTTCCCTCGGGTCGAGCTCCAGCGTAACCGTACTTTGGTACTCGGTGCTGCGAAGGTGATTCAGGAATCGAGTCAGCGGAAGGATCCCATGCCCCGGAAGCAGGTGTTCACGATCATGACCGTAGTCGGAAAAATGGATATTGAGAATACGCCCCGAGTCGTAACAGAGAAAAAACTCGTTGATGAAATCAGTCTTGCCTGACCCGATATGGGTGCAGTCGAACGTCATGTACAGGTTATGGTCCCTGATGAAATCGACCATTCGCTGCATGTTGGAAAGGATATTCGGGTTGATTTTCCACTTTCCCACCCAGGGCATGTTTTCCATGGCAATGGCTACTTTTCCGTCCAGACCCAGCTCTTTCTGAAAATCGTTGACACTGTAAAGCCAACGCCAGAAACCGATCTCAAGCCCCATCCAGGACGGGGGATGAAAATTTACCATCGGGATGTCACATTCGGCTGCCAGCGCCACGGAATTCTTGAGCGAATCAACACTTCCACCCCACCCATCCAGCGCCATAAACGGGGCATGGATGGAGTGGATCGTGGTAATTCCCTGGAGTGAACGCACCAGCTTTGTTGAATTGATCCGCTGAAAATCCTGGTTGATGATCAGTTCAACCCCGTCGAAGCCGGACTCTGCCGCCAGTTCGAATACCCGTTGCAATGGCAGGGTAAACAGGCTTCCGGTTGAAAGCGATAGTATCATGGGCCGCTATTCCCCCATCCCGGAGAATATTATTTCAACGTGGTGCTGAATGATGGCAACCGATTCAAGGGTTTCTTTCAACGCGTGCCGCTGTTCAGCGGTCAGTTCGTTCGGGTCGATACTGAGAGAATGGTCGGTATGTTCATCGATGTGAAACGATTGTTCCCGCCATAGCCGCAGGTCATGCAGACGGTGCCAGGTTGCCAGGATCCGTTCCGCCAGTTCGACATCCAGTTTATTCTGTTTCAGAAGGGCATGAATCCTTTCGTAGACGCTGCTGTCGGGGTTGTTCCTGATTAACGCCAACGCCGAGAGAGCGGCGGAAAGCGGCATCAGCCCATGGTTTAACAGCTGAAAAAGCCCGTTTCGTTCCAGTTTCAATCTGCCCATGAAACCCAGGCCGTTGGAAAGTGCAGCCATGCGGTGCACCAGGTTTGTCAGGGCAAAGATGTTTTCCTGTAATGCCGCATTGCTGAGCTGTTTCAGCTCGAAACCGAGTTTGCTTCCGGAGCAGAGCGGAAACTGATCAATAAGTCGACACAGGTTGATTGACTCCTCCTCCGTTTTGCACCGGTGGCGCCATTCGGACAGCGTCCCACGCCAATCCGGGTTGAGTGGAGTTATTTCCGGGTCTATCGGAAACCCTCCCTCTTCGAATCCGGCATGCAGCGCTTCGCAGAAGCGATTGAATGTTGGGAACTGTTCCGGCGTGACTTCGGTATGGACGAGGAGAATCTGTAACGGGCAGAAGGGAGAGTATTCGCACCGTCCGGCCGGGCCCACGGCTATCAGTGCCAGTTCCGGAAGATGGCGGGCATCCGTCCCAAGTTGGCTGATAACGTGCGCAACAATGGCGTTGCTCGCGGTGCGCAGAAAGTCCATGCTCAGCTGATAGAACGCAGTGGCTGAATGGAACAGGCCAAAATGGCGATAGAGAGAGCCGTAGAATGCGCCCGTCAGTTCTTTACGGCGGTGGGGCAGGGCAGTGGACATCTCTTCGATCAGGCAGTGCAATTGCTGCCGGAGGGTCTGGTGTGCCTGCAAGAGTGTTTCAACTGTTGCTGATGCCTCTTCTATCACACTCTCGGAACTGCCGTCCGGATCTGACGCTGCCAGATCCAGCAGGGACTTTCGATATTCCGCGGCAAAATCGGTGGCCGCCCTCCAGAGGGTAATATCGTTTCCTTTTGCCGATAACAGGGGTTCCATTATTATTCTTCCGGACAGTTATGCACATCCCGGCTCACAAAGAGGCGGATGGCTGCCGATGGCGGTGCGGTCAGCAGTGACGCAACGAACATGACGAACAAGACAAGGGGCGCCCCGATAAATGCCGATGACGTAAGTGGAAACAGGTGTGAGACAAACGGGATGGAGTTGCCGGCAACTAGAGGCATGAAGCTGATAACCAGTCCGGTCAGCATGCCGCTGATGACGCCGGTGGCATTGGCCCGGGGCCACCAGATACCGAGCAGGAAAGCCGGGAATATGGTGTTGCCCGCCAGGGCAAAGGCGAAAGCGGCAATTTCGGCGATCATTCCCCACGTCTGGAACGCCAACACCATGACGACAGCCGCCAGAATCAGGAAAAATCCTTTTGCGGCAATGACCTTGTCCTGCTCCGATGCGCCGGGGCGAATCAGTCGCGGGTAAATATCAAACGAGAATGAAGCTGAACCGGTCATCAACAGTCCGGCCGTCGTGGAAAAAGCGGCGCTCATCCCTCCGGCGGCCAGAAGTCCGACCGCCCAGAGTGGCAATCCTCCCAGAGTTGCCGCAGAGAGTACGATCATGTCGGCGGCATCGGCTCCGCCTGCATTGAGATTCAGGCCGTTCCTCGCTTCAAACAGCCGGGCAAGCACGCCGTACGCCGGTGCCGACCAGTAGATCAGGGCGATGAAGAATAACCCCCAGACTACTCCCCAACGCGCATCGCGCATTCCTGGAACCATGTAGAAACGGGAGAGCACATGCGGCAGTCCGGCCGTGCCGAACATCAGGGTGAAACAGAGCGCAAACCACTCGAACAGGGAGGTGTTGGCAAACGGTTCCGACCAGTTGAAGCCGAACTGTTGCTGCAGTTCGCTGATCGCCGCTCCGTAGCCGAACTGGGGGAGTATCCAGAAATAGCCCAGTTTGCGGGTCAAAATCATCAGAGGAAGGATAAAGGTCGTAATCAGCACAAAATATTGAAGCTTCTGGTTGCGGGTCGCTCCGAGGGCGCCGGAGACAACGACAAAAGATACGACCAGCGAGGTGCCGACGACAACCGCCGGGATATAGGCAATGCCGAACAGCCAGGAAACAAGCAGCGCAATGCCGCGAAACTGGGCAACACAGTAAATGATTGTGATGATGATGGAAATCAGTGCAGCCAGGGTTCGAGCCGCATCCGACTCATAGCGGAAACCGACAAAATCGGGAGTGGTGAATTTACCGAAACGTCTGATTTGCGTGGCCATCAGTACCAGCAGCAGAACATACCCGCCGGTCCATCCGACTACATAGGCCATGGCAAAATAGCCTTTCAGGTAAAACATGCCGGCCAGACCGAGGAAACTTGCCGCGCTCATCCAATTGCTTGCGATCCCCGCTCCTATGCCGATTCGTCCGGTGTAGCTCCCTCTGAATCCGTATTCGGTCGCCTGTCTTTTGCTACTGCGCAGCCCGGAAAAAATAAAGAGTGTAAACATTCCCGCCACTATCGCTAATGGCACCAGTTGTATGACGCTGTTAGCCATTATTCGTTCTCCCTGTGGACCGGTTTGATACGAAAACGGAGCGAACCTTCCATCGATTGCACGGAGTTGCGGTCCATCCAGATGTTGAACAGCGCACAGAGGATGATAAACCAGAGCGGCAGCAGTTGGCCGCTCAACCAGAATTGAATCGGCAGATTGAAAAAAGTCAGATCTTTTAGTAACAGTTCGGAATAGCTTGCTTCCAGAAAATATGCAAAAAATTGAAACCCGGCAATGGCTATTAGCCAGCCCGCTAAAATAAGCTTGATGACGCGGACTTCACTCCGCATGGTTTCACCGCGCGGTCTGAAAAAACTGAGTCCCGTATGTGAAGATTTTTCATTCATGATGTCCCCCCATTCGTAACCTATATTTTCCGGTAGTGAACGTAATAAATCTGCTGCCCCAGGTCCAGAAAACGGCGCATATATTTTGAAACCGGATACCCTTCCAGGGTGTGCCGGAAGGTATCTGAACCGAGCTGGTTGACGAATCCGGGTTGAACTGACATGAATTTCGCCACATCCAGGCCGTAGTCTACAAAATCGGTTGCGAAGTAAAAATCGGCTTCAGGGCGCATAAAGCGCGTCAGGTAGGCAACAAATCCGGGATTGACCAGGCGTCTCTTCCGGTGGCGCAGTTTGGGCCAGGGATCGGGGCAGTTGATGACAGTCATTCGTAGTGCAGAAGCCGGGATGCAGGCTTCGATAAAGCTGCGTGCTTCGGCCCGAAGTACCCGTACATTGGTCAGTCCGGCCGTGTCAATCCGTTTGCAGGTTTTTATGCACCCTTTATTGTAGAAATCAAGGGCTATAAAATTGAGCTCGGGGTGAATAGCGGCCATCTGCACGATAAAATCGCCGACGCCACAACCGATCTCCAGCGCCAGTGGCTTGTCATTGCCAAAGATCTTGCTCCATGAAGGTGCTGGATCATTATCTTCCCATGGCAGAAAGGTTGGCGAAGTGTTGGGAATCAGCATGAACGGGTCCTTTATACGTTAAGAATTGTTCACCATGTGGCACTGCGGGAATGAATTTCAGTCGCGTGCCGGTTCTGTTTATAAGGGCTCGGCAAAATTATGTAACTGTAACATATCTTGCAGGCAGGCGGGAGGGATTTTTATGATAAATGCCATCAATTCACAACTCCGCCTGTTTTTGTACCAAGTACACTCTTTACAGAGGCGATATTTTAGTGCATACAGCCATTGGAACGATATTACGTGAGGGACGTAGTTGCCGATCCGGTGCTGTTGTCAAACCATCCCCGGGAGGGAAACAATGAAGAAGATGATATGCCGTCTGATGGTACTATTCAGCCTGATTTCCCTGTTACCGGTATCTGCCGGAGCAGGTGCGGGGCGGGATGCTGAGATTACGGTATTGGAACCGAATGAAGTGCGGGTAGAGGATCCCAATAAACGTGAAAAACCGGTTTCCCCGCTGATTGTTTCGCCCGAAGATAATGTAAGAAAGAGGGATACGTCGATCACCCTTCAATGGCAGCCGGTGAAGGACGTGGCAACATATCATCTGCAGATTGCCCGCGACAGAGCGTTCACAAAACGTATTGCCGGTGTTGGCAATCTCAAGGGACCTGTTTACCAGTTGGTAAACATGGCTGCAGGGGATTATTATTTCCGCTTGAGTTCAGTGATGCAGGATGGTTTTGAGGGGGATTGGTCGCCGGTTCGGGCACTCAGCATTGTTCCGCCGCTCCCTCCACCAACGGTGCTGAAAACGGAAACTGCCGATAAAATATTCTGTTACGTTTTATATATGCTTGAAGATGGGGTTACCTATCAGATACAGGTTGCCAGGGACGAGGGGTTTACGCAGATCATTGCGGATAAAAAAATGCAGAATCCGGAAATGTTCGTAGGGAAGCCGCGTGATCCGGGGGTCTATTACCTGCGCGTTCGCGGAGTCGATGCCGAACAGCATGCCGGAAGTTTTTCCAAGGTGGAGCGTATAGAAATAAAGAAAGCACTGAGGCCTCTTTTCGGGCAATTTTAGGCAACGTACGTACTTGAGCGCTTCTTCGTTTTATTGCATATAACCTGTTGGTCTCTTAACCCTCTGGTCCGGAGGTTGCGTGACGAAATCACGCCCGCCACCGGACTTTCCGCTTTCATTACAACGGATCACGCCGTTGGTTACTGTTTTTCCTCCCCCCTTTCATATCAATTGAATATGCATTATAATAAATTATATATTTAATTTAACCTTCTGTCAGATTTTGTCAGATTTTGTCAGGTCTGGTTGGTTGACAGATGACTTTGCTTTAATTGATACTTACAGTTGGGTTAATGTAGAAAAGCGGTTCAGTTTATATATATAGCGTATCAATGAGGTCGTCTTTGTCCTTATTGTGTGTCTGTCGCTTTACTACCGGTCAATCCAAGTACATTTTAGTAACTTCAGGAGAGTTGTCATGAACCGAGCCTATCGCCTCATCTGGAACGCCGCCAAGGATGTCTGGGTTGTTGCAGCCGAGAAAGTAAAAGGCAAGGGGAGGTGCCCGGCCGGAGCCGTGGGAACCTCATCCCTATCGATTGGCTCGCGCCGTAATTCGGACAACTATCCCGGTGGAGACAATCCTGAACCAAAACTGTCTTCACTTCGCGCTAGCGACAGGAGGATGCCATTTTCATCACTGATGATGGCGCTCGAACCGCGGTTCATGTTTGACGCCGCCGCTGCTGCCACGGTTGGCACTCTGGTGGACAGTCATCATACCGATACAACTGCCGATAAAAGCGTAGATCTCGCGAAGCATCATCAGGACTGGTTTGCCGGCACCTCCGACAGGGGACTGGACGCCAACAGAGATAATGACGTCATGAATGCACTGGCACATCACCGCGTACCTGGCGTCGGAGCCGAGCGGGAGCAGGATCAACCGAGTACCAGCGTACTCTTTGTCGATTCCCGCGTGCAGGACGTTCAAACTCTGCTTGCCGGTGTCAAGCCGGG
>CAIYZD010000817.1 GCA_903930585.1 uncultured Geobacteraceae bacterium
CCTGACGAGTTGCTGGCGCGGATTTCCGTTGTTCTTACAGAACGTCTGGATTCACTTAAAAAACTGCATCTGAGCGAAGATCGTTTCGCCTCACTAGTGAAAGCCTCCCCTGCTGGAATTTTCCAAACAGATTGTGAAGGAAACTGCCAGTACATAAATGAACGCTGGTGTGCCATTACCGGAATATCACACAATGATGCCATTGGTATTGGTTGGTCATCAGCTCTGCACCCTGATGACAGACAGAATATTTTTGATTCATGGAACCATGCGGTCGCAAATAATTTGCCATTCAATCTTGAATACCGCTTTCAGCACCAGAATGGCAAAGTCATTTGGGTTATTGGCCAGGCAGTCGCTACAACCGATCTGGCAGGTGATGTAATTGGCTATGTCGGAACCATAACCGACATTACCGAACGTAAGCAGGTTGAAGACACACTCAAGGAAAAGGAATACCGCTACAGAAGTATATTTGACAACTCGCCTGTTGCTATCGGTATTGGTGACATTCAAAATGGGCTGCTTATTGAAATCAATGATGCCTGGCTGCAGCTTTTTGGTTACGAACGCAATGAAGTTATAGGGCAATCAACCGTCGAACTAGGAATGTATGTAAAAGATAACGAACGTGACGAAATTGTCGGAATGATCCGCGAACATGGCAGGGTAGTGAACCATCCGATAAAACTCCGACGTAAGGCTGGGGAAATTTTGGAACTCCTCTACTCTGCAGAGATAATCACGCTGGAAACAAAGCCCTATTTGCAAGTAATGATGACCGATATAACTGAGCTAAAGCACATCGATGAAGAGATCAGAAATATCAAGATGCTCCTTGAGCAATCCTTTGAACAATCCCCGATTCCTGAAGTTCTGGTAACCATGCCCAATGCCATTATTCACTCAGTAAATCCGGCTTGTCTGCAGTTTCTTGGTATTGAGGATGAGCCGTCCGTTATTGGCATGCCTCTCTTTAGCATTGAGCCATCATTCCTTGACTATGACCAGAACGGGAATTTAGGTTCTCTGGAAAACCTGCCACTTGCTCGTACAGTGCGTGGGGAGAAGACAATTAACGAAGAGCGGCGCATCGTTCGTAAAGATGGCACTGAAAGATGGGCACTCGTCAGCGGTATGCCGATCTGTGATCCAAATGGTACTGTTATTGCCGGTTACCTGATCATGGTGGATATAACAAAGCGCAAGAGGGCAGGTAGTGAAGTTAGACGCCTTACCGCACTACTTAATGAGACTCAGCATATAGCGCAGGTCGGCGGCTGGGAGATTGACCTCAATAATAACAGTTTGTATTGGACTGATGAAACATTCCGTATCCATGAAACTTCTCCAGACGAGTACGCACCAACACTCGAATCGGCGCTTACCTTCTATGCCCCGGAATCCTTGCCAATTATCAGCGCAGCAGTTAAAAAGGCCATAGAGGAAAATAATAATTTCAATCTTGAGTCATGACCACCCGCATAGCGGGGGGCTTGAGGAAAGCCCCTAAAAGGGGCTAGGTA
>CAIYZD010000818.1 GCA_903930585.1 uncultured Geobacteraceae bacterium
AGGATATTACCGAGCGCAAAGTTGCAATGGATTCTTTACATGAGAGCAAAGAAAAGTATCGTGCGGTGGTTGAAGCATTCAATGGTTATATTTACATTTGCTCTAAGGAATATCGCATTGAATTCATGAACGAGAAACTCATCCAACGAACTGGACGGGATGCTACTGGGGAATACTGTTTCAAGGCTCTCCACAATCTTGAAACAGTTTGTGAGTGGTGTGTAAATGAGAAGGTATTTCAAGGTGAATCTGTAAATTGGGAAGTCAATAGCCCAAAGGACGGAAAGTGGTACGAGTGCAGTAACACGCCTATTTATAACCTTGACGGCACAATTTCCAAGCAAGCAATGATTGTTGACATCACCGAACGGAAGCGTATACACTCGAATTTGATAACCGGTACATGTGCAAAGATGGTTCCGTGCGCTGGTTGTCGTGGCGGGCAACCTATAGTAAGGATGATAATATTACCTGTGCGACTGCCCGAGACATTACAGAGCGACTGCAATACGAAAATGCTTTAAAAGAAAGCGAACTCTTCTTCAGAGAATCTCAACGAGCTGCTTCCATTGGTTCTTATAAGTCTGATTTTATTGCCGGTACTTGGGAGTCATCTGAAATCCTCGATACAATTTTCGGTATCAACAAGGATTACCACCGCACCATACAGAACTGGGTTGATCTTATACATACTGACGACAAAGCAGTTATGGATAGTTATTTAATCAATGAGGTAATAACCAATAAAACTCCCTTTTCAAAAGAATACCGGGTAATGAGAAAGAATGACGGTGAAATCAGGTGGGTGCATGGCTTGGGCGAATTGACGTTCGATAGTGAAGACAACGTTATTTCGATGACAGGAACTATTCAGGACATAACCGAACGTAAACTTGCAGAGTTGGCCTTGCACCAAGCCAAAATAGCAGCAGAATCCGCCAACCGGGCTAAGAGTGAGTTCCTGGCCAACATGAGCCATGAGATACGCACACCTCTGAATTCAGTTTTTGGCAATGCCCAACTTCTGGAGATGACCAACCTTACAGAAGAGCAGACAGAGCTTATTAAAAACCTTAAAGATTCCGGAAAAAATCTACTCTCACTGATCAACGACATACTTGACCTATCAAAAATCGAAGCGGGTGGATTAAAGATCAACCTTGATGAGTTCAACTTGCATAATTGCATTAGCGATATTATCAAAATGCAAATGAATGTCGCTAATGGTAAAGGGATTTTCCTGAAAACTGATATCTCTGAAAATGTTCCGCATTGTCTTATGGGAGATCAACTTAGGATCAAACAGGTACTTCTCAATCTGTTGGGGAATGCCGTTAAGTTTACGTCTCAGGGAGGTGTGACCATCTCGGCACAACTCCTTGAGCGAAATGACTCAAGTGCCCTCATTCAGATTGCAGTTCGCGATACCGGAATCGGTATATCTGACGAGTCACTTAACGCAATATTTAATCCTTTTGTCCAGGAAGACGGCTCTATTAACCGCAAATACGAAGGTACCGGTCTCGGACTTGCCATATGCAAACGTCTCACAGAATTAATGGGTGGTAGCATTTTTGCCAATAGTTCAAAGGGTGAGGGCAGCTGTTTTATAGTTACCCTTCCATTATCAGTTGTAGCGGATATGACTGTAGTGAAGGCTCCTCAAAAGACCGGATTCAGTTGGGATGGGCCACCACTGAGGATACTATTTGCAGATGACAACGAAGCTAACGCCGCTTTAGGGGCAAAATTTCTCAACAAGCTGGGACACGAGATAACAACGGTGAATAATGGCCAAGAATGCATTGCAGCACTTGAACAGGGTAATTTTGACATTGTTCTGATGGATATCCAGATGCCCATCATGGACGGTGAAGAGGCTTTACGAGAAATTCGCAGGAGAGAACAAGGGACTTCATTCCACCAACGTGTTATTGCGTTGACGGCATATTCATTTAGCGAAGAGAAAGATAGTTTTCTGGCAGAAGGTTTTGACAGCCATATTTCCAAGCCTATTGAATTCAATAAGCTAATATCTGAAATGAAAAAACTAATGCGGCTAGAAGATCAAACCTGAATAAACGTGGAGAAGGTACATGAATAACAGACCAACTGTACTAATTGTTGATGATGATCAAGCCAGCTTAAAGGCCGTTTCATCAGCTCTCGAAGGTGACTACAATGTGCTTACAGCGTTGAATGGGTTCGAGGCTGTCAGTTTGGTTAAAGAACATCTGCCAGACCTGATCCTCTTGGATGTGATGATGCCGGATATGGATGGTTTTGCAGCTTGCAGAATAATCAGGTCAGACATTGCAATGGAGGATATTCCCATAATCTTCTTAACAGCCTTGGATACCTTCGATGGGGAATTTGAGGGACTAGAACTTCGCGGGACCGACTATCTTGCTAAGCCGATCAATTATTCTCTGCTCAAACTGAGGATTCGGAACCACATCGAATTCAAAGAGCGTAATGGGCTGATTAAGGAGCAGAGGGATTTACTTGCTCATCAGAAAGAAGAGCTTGAAACAGCTCTTGCACGAGTCAAGCAGTTGGAAGGGATTATTCCGATCTGCATGTACTGCAAAAAAATACGAGATGATCAAAATGGTTGGCAACAGCTGGAGACTTACATAAGCCAACATTCAGAAGCCAGGTTTAGTCACGGAGCATGTCCTGAATGTGCTTCAGAACAGATGAGAGTTTTGTTCCGGAACGGTTTTACTGGTAGATGACGAGGAAACCGTCAGAAGCATCGGGAAAGAAATGCTTAAGGAGCTTGGCTCCTCCGTTATCACTGCATGCGATGGCAGGGAAGCTGTTGAAATTTTAAGAATAAAACAGTTATGCAAAGGGAAAAATGTCTCCAACAACTGAATCCACATCTAAAATCACGCCTCTGGTCCTGATTGTCGATGATAGTCGGGCAGTAAGGATATTTGTACGAGAGTTGTTGAAACAAGTCGGATATGATGTTATTGAGGCAGAAGACGGAATTTCCGGTTTGAAAGTAATTGCGGCCAGTAATCCTGATGTTGTACTGCTAGTACCACGTAACATTTAATATTTCGTTTACAATCAACATATGGCATACTGGCGCAACTCACTCAAGGAGTCTGCCATGTCGCCAAGATACCGAGTAACACTTACTGAACAGGAG
>CAIYZD010000819.1 GCA_903930585.1 uncultured Geobacteraceae bacterium
CCATTCTCTCCGGGAGCAGGTTCACCACCACCCGAACTGGCCGGTCGTGACGGTATTCTGGAGCAAGCGCATGTGCTGCTCGGACGAGTTTTTCAGAAGCGTCCTGAAAAAAGCATATTAATGACCGGTCTGCGCGGTGTCGGCAAGACGGTGTTGCTCAACGAAATGGAACGAATGGCGATTGCTGACGGCTATCGCACCATTCTTGTGGAAGCACATGAAGACAAGCCCCTTGCTTTGTTGCTTGTGCCTCACTTACGGCGCCTTCTCTTTGAGCTCGACAGAATTGCTGGTGCCGGTGATAAGGCTCGGCGTGGACTGGCTGTGCTCAAAAGCTTTATCAGTGCAATAAAGATATCGGTAGGTGATATAGAGTTCGGGCTGGATACTGATCCGGAAAAAGGGGCCGCTGACAGCGGTGATCTGGAGATAGATCTTCCTAATCTTTTTGTTGCAGTAGCCGAGGCTGCCGAAGAGCGCCAAACTGCGGTGGCAATTCTTATCGATGAAATTCAGTACTTGAATTCGTCGGAATTGAGCGCCTTGATAATGGCCATGCATAAAATGCAACAGCGTCAGTTGCCCTTGCTCTTAATTGGTGCCGGTTTGCCGATTCTGCCGGGGTTGGCTGGTGATTCAAAGTCATACGCCGAACGCCTTTTCAGTTTTCCGATTATCGGGCCTCTCGCAGAACCGGAAGCAGCTAAAGCCCTCAAAGATCCGGTGACAGCGGCCGGAGAAGAGTTCGACGATTTAGCTATTACAGAAATTTACCGATTGACCCAGGGATATCCTTACTTTCTTCAAGAGTGGGGGTATCAATCATGGAATCATGCCGCATCATCTCCCATAACTCTCCAGATTGTTCAGGAAACAACTGTTCTGGTTGAAAGCCGCCTCGACGAAAACTTTTTCCGGGTTCGCTTTAATCGCCTTACTCCACGCGAAAAGATGTATCTGCGAGCAATGGCCGAGTTGGGTGATGGCCCTTATCGTACTGCCGATATAGCGGATTTTCTCGGAGCTAAAATCACAACTCTTGGTCCGGTTCGGGCCAGCCTTATCAAGAAAGGGATGATTTACAGTCCGTCTTACGGAGATATGGCTTTTACTGTACCTCTATTTGACCAATTCATGCTGCGTGCCATACCTGATTTTGATTCCAAGGGGAAAGGTGCATGACAGCCATCGGCCAACCAGAACGCATCACCCAGAATCGCGTCATCGCCCTATTCCGGGACGAACTCGGCTATCGCTATCTTGGCGACAAGACGGACCTCCCGAATAACAGCAATATCGAGGAAAAACTTCTCGCCGCTTACCTAACCAAAAACGACTACACCCCGGCACAGATCAGTAGCGCAATTTATAAACTTCACATCGAGGCGGACAACCCCAACCGCAACCTCTACGATAATAACAAGGAAGTCTACAAGCTGTTGCGTTACGGCGTACCGGTAAAGATTGACGCAGGCAAGACTACTGAGACCGTCCACCTCATTAACTGGAATGAGCCGAAGAATAATGACTTTGCCATTGCCGAGGAAGTTACTCTGCACGGCAACTTTGACCGGCGCCCCGACCTGGTTCTCTACATCAACGGAATTGCTGTAGGAGTACTGGAACTGAAGAACAGCCGCATCTCCATTGGTGACGGCATCCGCCAGAATATATCCAACCAACAACCGCAGTTCAACGAGTGGTTCTTTAGTACGGTGCAATTTGTCTTCGCCGGCAATGATTCAGAGGGGCTGCAATACGGAACAATCAAGACCGAAGAGAAGTATTTCCTGAAATGGAAAGAAGATGAGGCGGATAATAGCCGTTTCAAGCTGGATAAATACCTGCTCAAGATGTGTAACAAGGACCGACTGATTGAGCTGATGCACGACTTTGTGCTGTTCGATGGTGGCATAAAGAAGTTGCCTCGTGTGCACCAGTATTTCGGTATCAAGGCGGCGCAGGAACATGTCCACCGCCGTGAGGGTGGCATCATCTGGCATACACAGGGGAGTGGTAAGAGTATCGTGATGGTGCTACTGGCTAAGTGGATTTTGGAGAACAAGCCCGCTGCCCGAGTGGTGATCGTCACCGACCGCGACGAATTGGACAAGCAGATAGAAGGGGTCTTTACCGCAGCCAATCATCCCATGACCCGCGCCAGTAGCGGACGTGATCTGATGACGCAGCTTGGTCAAGCCACTCCCCGTTTGCTCTGCTCTCTTGTGCATAAGTTTGGTAGGAAGGGCGTGGATGATTTCGAGGCGTTCATCAAGGATCTGGAAACGCAACCCTGCCCGGCCGTCGGTGAAATTTACGTGTTTGTGGATGAATGCCACCGAACTCAGAGTGGCAAGCTGCACCGCACCATGAAGGCTCTGATGCCTAATGCGGTGTTTATCGGCTTTACCGGTACGCCGCTACTTAAGCAGGATAAACAGACCAGTCTGGAAGTCTTCGGCGGCTACATCCATACCTATAAGTTCAGCGAAGGAGTGGAAGACGGGGTTGTGCTCGACCTGATATATGAAGCACGGGACATTGATCAGCGGCTCGGCTCTGAAGATAAGATCGACACCTGGTTCGACGTTAAGACCAAGGGCCTGAACGATTGGCAGAAGGCAGCCCTGCGTGAACAATGGGGCACCATGCAGAATGTGCTCAGTTCACGGTCTCGTATGGATCGAGTAGTAGAAGACATTATCTTCGACTTTAGCGTTAAGCCGCGGCTTTCCAACGGACGTGGCAATGCGATCCTGATAGCTTCCAGCATCTATGAGGCATGCAAATATTTCGAGCTATTCCAGAAGACCCCTTTTAAAGGCAAATGCGCGGTTGTCACCTCCTACAACCCGCAAGCACGGGACATAACGCTTGAAGACACCGGCGCGAATACAGAGACGGACAAGGAATCCATCTATAACACCTATACCACTCTGCTGACAAACACGAGCATGCCCAACACCGAAGCATATGAGGACCTTGCCAAGAAGCTATTCAAAGATCAACCGGCGAATATGAAGCTACTGGTAGTAGTGGATAAACTGCTGACTGGCTTTGATGCACCGAGTTGCACCTATCTGTATATCGATAAAAAAAAGCAGGACCATGGGTTGTTCCAAGCTATCTGCCGAACTAACCGTTTGGATGGTGACGACAAGGAATTTGGATATATCGTTGATTACAAGGATCTCTTCAAAAAGGTGGAGAACGCCATTGCGGTGTATACTTCTGAGCTGGACCACAGCGCCGGTGGTGTCGATCCCGAGATTCTGCTGCAAGACCGCCTGATCAAAGGACGGGAGCGACTGGACAATGCGCTTGAAGCAATCGCCATGCTATGTGAACCGGTAGTACCCCCGCAGGGTGAGCTTGAGCATATCCATTATTTCTGCGGTAACACAGAGATACCTGAGGATCTGAAAGCTCGCGAAACACTGCGCGCAGCACTCTATAAAGCGACTGTTGTGTTGGTGCGTGCCTATGCGAATATATCGGACGAACTGGTTAAAGCCGGTTACAGCGATGCCGACATCCAGCGTATCAATAAGGATTTGAACCGATACCTCAATCTGCGCGAGATTATCCGTAATGCAGCTGCCGAAAACCTGGACCTAAAGACTTTCGAAGCTGACATGCGGCATCTCATCGACACCTATATCGAGGCCGACGCCCCGCGGAAGATATCTCCATTCGATAACATACCGTTGTTGGATCTGATCGTGAAGACTGGTATAGCCGATGCCATAAACAGTCTGCCGGATGGGCTTAAGGGGAATAAGAACGCCGTTGCCGAGACCATTGAGAACAATGTCCGGAGCAAGATCATAAAGGAACACCTGAATGACCCGGCCTATTACGATACGATGTCTGCGATTCTGGACGAGATCATCAAATTCCGCAAAGAACAGGCTGAAAACTACGAGGAGTACCTTAAGAAGATAGCAGAACTGGCTAAAAGGGTTGGAACCGGTCATGCCGATGATATGCCTGAACAGCTGAATACACCTGGCCGGCGAGCTCTTTATAACAATCTGCAAAAGAACGAGGAATTGTCGCTCCAGATAGATGGAACTATCAAGCGCACCCGGCCCGACGGTTGGCGCGGTGTGCAGGCCAAGGAGAATGTCATCAAGGCTGCTTTGTATGAGATTTTGCAGGATGTGACTGAAGTAGAGCGGATATTCCTCATTATAGAAAAACAGAAAGAATATTGATGACCACACAGATCAAACTCGGTGAGATAACTGTAGACGTCGAGCGAAAGGACATAAAGAACGTTCACTTGAGCGTCAATCCTCCTGATGGCAGAGTGCGAATTTCGGCTCCACTGCGGATGAGCGTTGATACTGTCCGAGTGTTTGTTATCACCAAGCTTGGTTGGATCAAGAGGCAGCAGCAAAAACTGCAGGAGCAAGAAAGAGAACCGCCGCGAGAGTGCATTGATAGAGAAAGCCATTACTTGTGGGGAAAACGGTATTTGCTAAAAATTGTCGAGAAGGACGCGGTCCCTTTTATCACTATAAAACATAACAAGATTGTGCTTCGGATCCGCCCAGGAACGAGCGACGAACAAAAGCAGTTTGTCCTTGCTGAATGGTATCGCGAGCAGCTGAAAGAGACCGTTCCCGGCTTAGTGGCAAAATGGGAAGCTCTATTGGGCGTAAAGGTTGATAAGGTCTTTTATCGGCGGATGAAAACAAAGTGGGGCAGCTGTAATCATTACGCAAGGCATATTCGCATCAATACGGAGCTTGCAAAGAAGCCACCGGAATGCCTGGAATATGTTGTGATGCATGAGATGACACACCTGCTTGAGCCGTCTCATAACAGCCGTTTCATTTCTTTGATTGATCAGTTTATGCCGAAATGGAAGTTTTACAAAAATGAGCTGAATCGGTCACCGTTAGGGCATGAGGAATGGGGCTGTTGATTGGCTCGTCCGCTATGAGACCCTTCAAATAGGAGATGTTATGACTCAATTGGCCAAATACTTTGAACAGCATTTGAGATGTAAATTTCCACTTAAAAAATTTAAAGTAATTTTTGAGTACAATGATCAGGAGCGCATTCGCATCGAGCACCGCAACATAGATGTTTGGGGGTTCGTTTCTATAGTGAAGTATAATGTCAACATCCAAGTAGCAACAGGGAGAGATCACACTTCGTATCTCCGTACAATAGCACATGAGTACAAACATGTTATTCAGAGACAAGAAGGCAAGTGGAAATCTAAGGGACTGTCTCCCGTTATTGGCCCACTGGAAACTGAGGCCAATAATTTTGCTATAGTGGAAGTCCACAAATATTTGGAGATGCTCAGTGCATACAAATAAGCTCTTATCTCTTTTAGGGGTTTAAAGCCCCGGTGTCCGTTACTACCCCCCTGTGGTGGCCTCGGATATTTCGTGGTGTTGGGCTCACAGCCACATAACAGGAAAGCGAGGCGCATTAGACGGATCAATCATGCCTAACGAGTGGACAAAATCGCGTAGTTTCTCATAGATTTCTTCTTTTGTGGAATTGAACCCGTGCGCCAGGTATGATGAATTTCTGGCGTCTTGAACAGATCGGAACTGGTTCGCATGTTCCTCATATGTCAAACCAAGTGGGTTACCCAACTCGTACAAAAGTGTGTAGCAAGCATGTTGTGGCAATTTTATCTTATTGTCGCGAGCGTTGGTATACGTGCTAATGTATGTCTCCCGGATTGTCACTGGTAACTGGTTTGGCTTTACATTGGCAACTTCAATTCCGTAGCCCTCAAGCAACGCCGACTGTGCCAGCATTTCTACAAGACGATACAGTCGTAACACGGCATCGTCAATCTTTCCCTCCACTATACGCCTTCCAGCATTGGCATATAGGTCGTGGGCCAGTTCAAGGCATGGCTTCCTGCTGTTTTCCGAACAACGCATTATGTTGTCCAACTTTTCATACAAAAGCAGGCAACCCCGAGCAAGCTTGCGCACGCCTTCTTCGTGGTCCTCCAGCATTTCTTCAAGATTGGCATTTTTCAGGCATACCAGTGCGTCTTTATGTCGGAAAAGATCCCAACTGAGAAAACCCTCACTAATCATGGCGAGCCGGCGGTACAGTGTTTTACGGCTGGTGGCCCGTTCACTCAGCTCTCTAAATATCGCCTCACTCGCCGAAAATTGGGCCTTATTAAAATAACCGCAGGCACGGCGACGTTCATCTACTCCCAAAAAATCCCAGGGATTGACATTTGAATAAATTTTTTCATGCCCAGTTTCGACTATACCAACCCCTTCTTTAGATCGTCTATCTCCTCCGACATAGGAAAAGTGATAGCCCTTGTCAATGGCAGCAAGTGCGAGGGAAACCGACATGTTTTTTGTGCCGCCGGTATAATCTACGACTACGTCTGAGGCGGCATAGTTACGCAAAATAACCCGTTTAATTGCCTCATCGGCCTTTCGATAGCATTCAAGTAAATCATTTTCGTTATCGACAAGAGTGGTTTCTGATGCAAAGCTTATGTGCTCCGCTTTAAGCAGTGATTTTACTTTTGAAACCGTATCGTTAGTACCCTGGGAAGGTAAAAACGAGATGAATTCAGGGCGATGATACCGAATAGTCTCTGCAACCGGCTCAGGTGAACCACCGACGGAAATTATCAGAGCTTTTGTTTTTTGCATATTTTAAGTTCCTTTGTCGGTGGCGAGATAATGATGGTTATTGCTTCAACCATTCTTTGATTTTTTCCGTGATTATCTTTATATTTTTCCCATCAATAAGACTAATTCCCAGGGTGCCCGCCCGTTTTTTGACATAAGTATTAGTCACAGGACGTGCTGAAGCCAGCATCTTCCTTCCAAACAGACCGAGAGCGCGATCACCGAGACTGTCCAGTTCGTACAGGTATTCCTTGCTGATGCTTTCTTCCTCGTTATTTTTCTTCCGGTTCGGATCCGATGTTTTACACGAAATAAAAAATAGTTGATTTCCCTTGCCAATCATCACATCAAATTCGTTACGCGGCGACTCCTTACCTCCGGATGCCCATTCGCCTTTAACATTCAGCAGCACTTCATCCGCGCCGGCACTGCGAGCGCACAAAGCAACATACTCTTCAAACCAGAACCCGTGGAGATAGTCAGCAGATTCCATATCTGGTATTGTCCATTCATCGTCGGAATAAGAGCTGAGTACCCCAACGTTAAGCAGTGTCTCAGCTATGGATTTAAGCTCTTTCATCTTAATTTTGATTGTAAGGGGATATATACAATCGGCGGTTTTTCCACTGGGGCAGGTTTCCTGGATTATTTCGTTCAGCTTTCCGATAGCGTAGTCTTTTCTGATAACGAGATTTATCAGAACACTTGTCGCTTGTGACCGCTTTTTGATATGGTCAAATGAGTCAGTAAATGACTTGACTCTGAAGCCATACAAACCAAGATATTCTTTGGCCGGTATGTGTGCAGTGATTTTTTGGCTGGTTTCGAAAGGCGATACTTGCAGGATTTCATGACCAGACGTATTGACATAATATATCGGCAGACCGGCAGTGTAGAAAGCCTGGAAAGATCCGAGTGTACCGATCTTTGTTCCCCCGGTTATATTGAGTGAAATATCATCGCCCCGGTGCTTTTCGATTATTCGCTCTGCTTCTTTTATGACATTATTCATGTCATAGGCTTCAATCAGCACGGATTCAACAGCATAACAGCGGGTGTGAAGCGCAGCTCCAAGACGCTGCCACTGGAGCTTCGAACCTTCCGTATAAAGCAACACCACTACATTTGGCCGAAATTGCAGGATAGTGGTCATGTTTGGAATTGTCTGATCAGAAACCAGACAGACATGCACTTTTTTCATGGGTAATCCTATTCTCGCGTAATCAGGGGCATGTCACAACTCTAACGATCCGCCAAGCATTGCCGTGTGGTTCCACTTCCATTAAAATAGGGTGAACCAATGTCCGCATGGCCCTGTTGATCATCAGTCATCACCCGCTCTTGTGATCATGTTCATATAGTGCTTCATCTGAAACTGCTCTATTAAACGCTGCCGCTCGGAAGGGGGAATTTCATCAAGTGCCTCAGAAGTAATTCCAAGGTCAGTTGCCGACATTCCAGCCGATTGGCAGGCAAGTTCCCACCCCGGCATTGGATTATCTATATTACGGTCCGCAGATACAATCAGAGGAAGCCACGGGGCAATACCACGCTTCAGTGACCGGCGGGCCAGCTTCAATTTGGTCGTTGGCTTTAACTCATGCCACCTTCCTGCCACCAAATGCAGGGCATTGGTAGCTGCAACAACACGGACGCATGATGCTGGTAGTTTGAGCCGACCACAAACCGCACGACTGAAGGGTTCCCCTGCCTTGTCGTGGCCGATATGGCTTGGCAACATTTCCTGAGGTGTAGTCAGCTTGCCAAGGTCATGGAAAAAGGCCGCCAAGCGCACAACGGGATCATTCGCGAAAACGGACATACGCCGCAAAGCATTGAGAGAATGAGTAAACACAGAATCCTCACCATGATACTTGGCTGGTCCGGCAGGTACTTCCTGCATTTGAAAAATTTCGGGGAGATAACACCTGCCAACACTTTGTCCTATCATTTGAGAGAAGAAAATATCCGGACTGTCCCCTGACATTGCCTTGAACATCTCCCGCGAGAAACGCTCCACAGAAATCGTTGCAAGCTGTACTTCCCATGATCGTTCCTTTATTGCTGTATCCAATTCTGGCGCGATCCGCCAACCAAAACTCTCAAAGCGAAACGCTCGGAACATTCGGATCGGATCGTCAATAATAGATTGGCTTGAACAGGGTATTAACTGTTTGTTTGGAATATCATAAAGGCCGCCAAGTGGATCTATGAGGATCCCGTCAAGCGTCATTGCTATGGCGTTGCAGCGAAAATCGCGGCGCAGAAGATCATCCTCCAACGATTGCCCGTGCTCAAGTACTGTTACGTCCAGTTTGCCAAAACGAGAATTACTTTTGAAGTAGATCGGGGGTGCGCTTTTGCCCTGCACATGTTGGAAGTGAAGTTCGACAAGTTGCTCTCCTGGCACGTCGGTTACGAGATCCACATCACAAACAGGATGCCCCATGACATGATCACGTACTGAACCGCCAACCAGATACAAACGGTTGTGCAGATCATTCGGGAAAAGCCCTCTTATTGTAGCGATCGCATCCGCTGCCGATTTGCTGAACGTGTTACAATGGCAGTCATTCAATGGCGGCTCTCCCCTTGTCGTGCACTGAGTTTTTTTTACAGCACTATCGGATATTGATTCTTACGGTAATGCTGATTTGTTTTTGAGTTGGCATCTTTCCTCTCTGATGTTCCAAGTGTCGCAATCCCTTCAATAATCAGGTCACTTTCGTCCATTGATGACTTTATTGAATCTCATATCTAAGGAGGTATGTCGCAATCCCTTCAATAATCAGGTCACTTTCGTCCTTGTGATAGTATGGACTGTAGTATTGTATGACTACGTGTCGCAATCCCTTCAATAATCAGGTCACTTTCGTCCAGAAGCACATCTTTACTGCCAGAGTAAGGTGAATAAGTCGCAATCCCTTCAACAATCAGGTCACTTTCGTCCAAAACATTATGGTTGCGGTAAAACGCGAACATAATAAGTCGCAATCCCTTCAATAATCAGGTCACTTTCGTCCGAGATAGGCTACACGCCGCAAAAAACGGGCTACACGTTGTCGCAATCCCTTCAATAATCAGG
>CAIYZD010000820.1 GCA_903930585.1 uncultured Geobacteraceae bacterium
ATGGCAAAGTTTTTCTGCACTGATGGGTGCAGTTCACCAACTGAACCGATACAGTCGCGTCCGGCTAAGATCCGGCACGATTTACCGGGATGATAATACGGATCCAGATTGTCGGTTACCCAGCTTATTCCTCCGACATCGAGAAAATCGAGCAGTGACTCAACGATCCCCTTAACATCAAAGAAGTCAACCGGTTCATTGGGGCGACTCCAGCCGTCTCCATCGCGGGAGCCGGTAACAGCTCCAACGATGCAAAGCGGTTCGCGTGGCATATCTTCTCCCTCTCTTGGAAGATATACACGCCGTATTTCAAAGAGTTTAAGGTCCAGAGAGCGGAAATTGATATTACGAGCCGTCGTTTCCAGCAGTCCTGGCAGCAGGGTGGTTTTCATGACAGACTGCTCATCAACCAGCGGGTTGGCAAGCTTGATAGCAAACCGTCGCGGGTCGCTGTCATCGAGGAGGAGCTTTCCGGCGGCATCCGGCGCTGTAAAGCTGAAGTTGATTACTTCAGTCATGCCGCAATTAACAAGCAGATTGCGCAGCTGTTTTTCAATTTCCTGATGCCGGGTCGGCCTGTCTGAAACGACGCGCGCAACCGGCATGGTTGCAGGGATCTTGTCATACCCGTTTAAACGGGCGATTTCCTCAATAAGATCAATTTCGCGTTCAATGTCGATCCGGTACGATGGCGGCAGTACGCCAGCAGATCCATCGCTGTTCTGAGTTATCTGACATTCCAGTCGAGCCAGTATATCAAGAATAACATCCCGCTCCAGGTTGATGCCGATTAACTCATTGGCTTTTTCGGGACGGAAAGCGATCGGTGCCCGCTCGCTTTTCCCCGGATATTGATCGATGGCCCCTTCGGCAAGTACGCCGCCAGCCAATTCAACAATCAAAGAGGCTGCACGGTCAAGCGCACGAACGACGCCATCGATGTCAATGCCGCGTTCAAAACGATGGGACGACTCGGTATGGAGGCCGTGACGCTTGGCTGTTTTGCGAATAGCTGCCGGCTTAAAGAAAGCGCTTTCAAGCAGGATCGAGGTTGTTGAAGCTTCGATCTCAGAGTTCAAGCCACCCATAACACCCGCCAATGCAACCGGGCGCTCGGCATCGCAAATGACGAGATCTGCTGCCGTTAACGTGCGTTGCTGATTGTCGAGAGTCGTGAACGTTTCACCCTCTTCGGCGGCCCGAACGACAATACGCCTGCCGGAAAGGCGGTTGCAATCAAAGGCGTGCAGCGGTTGCCCCAACTCCATCATTATCAGGTTGGTTACATCAACCACGTTGTTGATTGAGCGTATGCCGATTGCCGCGAGACGTTTGACAAGCCATTGTGGTGACGGTGCAATGGTGCACCCCGAAATGTAGCGTGCCGCGTAGCGGGGACAGAGGTCAGGATCCTTGATCGTTACGCCGATGACGGCATCAGTTTTTTCAGGACCTTCCACCAGAGCAATGGAGGGATAGTTGATTTTGACATCAAGTTTAGCCGCAATATCCCGGGCAATTCCTATCAGGCTTAAACAGTCGGAACGGTTGGGAGTGAGCCCTATTTCAAAAATCGTATCCTTAAGCCCGAGTGCCGTAAAAACGGGCGTACCTAACGGTGCTATCCCCGGAGTCAGAACAATTATTCCCGCACTTTCTTCAGCCAGGCCGAGCTCTTTATCCGAACAGAGCATCCCGCACGACTCTTCACCACGGATTTTTGAGCGCTTTATTTTGAAATCACCGGGAAGTACGGCGCCTGTCTGGGCCAAAACAACGGTGTCACCCTGTTTAAAGTTTTGTGCACCGCAGACAACGTCAAGAATCTCTGTGCCATTGTTGACCCGGCAGAGCGAAAGTTTATCGGCGTTCGGGTGCTGACGCTTTTCCTCAACCAGCGCGACTACGACGTCATCCAGGCCATCGCCAAGTTTCTCCATGGACTCTACTTCAAGCCCGAGCATGGTCAACAGTGTCGCAAGTTCATCCGGATTCGCATCAAAGTCGACAAATTCTTTAAGCCAGTTGTATGTAACGATCATATCAAAGCACCATGAATTAAATTTATTTAGAACTGTCGAAGAAAACGGACATCGTTTTCAAAGAGGAGACGCATATCGGAAATGCCGTATTTCAGCATGGCGATGCGTTCGATGCCCAG
>CAIYZD010000821.1 GCA_903930585.1 uncultured Geobacteraceae bacterium
ATAATAAAGTAACTTTATTATTCAACTCCCCCAATTTATTTTATTCGGTATTTATACTTCTTATTCCCCCATATCTAAGATAATGGCATCAGCCGCTGACCGTCGGCTTGCATTGACAACGTGTGCATAGATCATCGTTGTGTCAATTTTGGCGTGCCCCAGCATCTCGCTCAGGGTTTTGATGTTTGTATTTGCCAGAAGCTGCAGGGTGGCAAAGGTGTGGCGCATGGTATGGAAGGTTATATTTTTCTGAATACCGGCAGCCTGTATCCACTCTTTAAAAAACTTTCTGTAGGAATTGCAATGGATTTCCATCAGTCTTGGGAAAATAATTCCGGTTTGCGTTTCTGCATCCTTGTCAGCGGGTGATTTCTCCGCTGGTTCATCCTTTGTGGCGGCAATCTTTATTGCCTGTGGAGAGATGGGCAGGTAGTTGACTGCCTTGGTTTTTCGCTGCCTGAAATGAACGCAGGGTCCGGTGGGTTCAAAAACTACATCTTCCCATGTCAAGTGTGCAATATCTGAAATACGCATACCGGTAAGGGCTGCAAATAGGGCAGCTCGCTTGATCATTGGATTTCCGCAAGGCGTTTCAGCGAGTATGTTTAATTCTTCCTGTGTCAGGTAGATAATTTTTGTCCGTTGCTGTGGTATTCCTCTTACCTGCTCGGTAAGCTTGACTTTCATCATATCATTGCGGTAGGCATGGTTCAGAGCTGTACGAATGTATGAAAAATCAGTGTTGGCAGTATTGATAGCATTATGTTCAATCAGGTGTGTCCGGAAATTTTCAAGCAGTTGCTTGTCGATTTCGGAAAAATACAAAGGCTGGTCAGGTTTAAGCTTCAAAAATGCCTGTAATTTCTTCAGCGAGTTTTTCCAATGGCTTTTTGTCTTGCTTGTAATATTTCTTTCCTCGGTATGCTTTTTAAAAAATTCTATAAAGTCAGCAGGCTTGTTCGTTATCAAAAAGTCATAGCGACCTGCATGAAGCTGTAACTGTGTTTTCGCAAGGATAGCGTTGACCAGTGTCATGGTCTCCTTATTCTCCAGTCTTGCCTCTTTCGTTTTTGGGTTGACATGCAGTGACATGCCAAGATTGACAAACCGGGTAAGCTTGCCGGTTTCAGGGTGTGGTGCCGGAGGGTAAATATCAAGGCGTAATGAATAACGGGTTCCGTTATCGATCAGGCGTTTTCTGAGTGTCGCTTTCATAATTCTACTCTCCCCCCATAGGAATGGTAATGACATCAGCTGCAGCCCGTCGGCTTGCATTGACGACGTGGGCGTAAATCATCGTGTTCTCAATTTTGGTATGCCCCAGCATCTCGCTCAGGGTTTTGATGTTTGTATTTGCCAGAAGCTGCAGGGTGGCAAAGGTGTGGCGCATCGTATGGAAGGTTACATTTTTCTTGATACCCGCATCCCGAATCCAATTTTTAAAATGAGGTTGTTTGCATTGGGTATGGAGTTCTATCAGTCTTGGGAAAACAAGTCCAGTTCGCTTCTCTGCAGGTATGTCAGCTGGTTTGTCAGTTTGGTTGCCGGTAGAGTTGCCGGTAGGGTTGTCGGGTACATCTGTTGCGGCAGCTATTTTTATTGCCTGTCGAGAGACCGGCAAGTAGTTGAGTGCCTTGGTTTTGCGCTGCCTGAAATGAACGCAGGGTCCGGTTGGATCAAAAACAACATCTTCCCACTTCAAGTGCGCAACATCTGAAATTCGCATACCGGTTAGGGCAGCAAAAAGGGCGGCTCGTTTAATCAGCGGCTTTCCACAAGGCGTTTTAACAAGTTTGTTTAATTCTTCCTTGGTCAGGTATATAATTTTAGTCCGTTGTGGTTGTATTGCTTTGACCTGCTCGGTAATCTTGACTGTCATCATATCATTGCGATAGGCATGGATTAAGGCTGTACGGATGTTTGAGAAATCACTTCCGGCAGTATTAATCGCAAAATTTTCAAGCAGGTAGGTTCGGAAATTTTCAAGGAGATTCTTGTCGATTTCGGAAAAATACAAAGGCTGATCTGGCTTAAGCTTTAAGAATGCCTGTAATTTTCTTAGCGATACGTTCCATTTTTTTTTTGTCGTGAGTGAAATATTTCTTTCCAGGGTATGCTTTTTATAAAATTCTATAAAGTCAGCAGGCTTGTTCGTTATCAAAAAATCATAGCGACCAGCATGCAGTTGCAGTTGTGTCTTGGTAAGGGTGGCATTTGCCAGTGCCATAGTCTCTTTATTCTCCAGTCTTGCCTCTTTCGTTTTTGGGTCGACATGCAGTAACATGCCAAGATTGACAAACCGGGTAAGTCTGCCGGTTTCAGGGTGTGGTGCAGGGGGATAGATATCAAGGCGTAAAGAGTACCGGGTTCCGTTGTCGATCAGGCGTTTTCTGAGTGTCGCTTTCATGGTATGATGGGTAAAATTGTAAAGCCAAATCGTTTTATCATCGTGTGTTAAAGGAACGATCAGTGGAACAGATTCTGGAACAAATCGTGGAACAAAAACGGAACAACTCATGAACAAATCGGGAACAAATCGCGGAACAAATCGCGGAACAAATCAGGAACAAGCTGTGGAACAAGGTAAAAAAGCAAAGGTCACTATTCTTTGGTGTCCAGCGGAACAACTGTGGAACAAAAAGTAGCGAATTAATAACGAAACAAGAAATATAAAGAAAGAGGATAAGCTTGTAGAAGCAATGCTGGCGCTTGTTTTATACCTTAACGTATTTCTATGTTTTGCCCACCATAACCATCAATCCAAGTCGCTGCACCAGCGTTCGCCAGGCCTGAGTTAGACCAGTTTGGTGTTGAGGTGACAGCATTGTTATTGCCAGCAAGAGCAATGAGACTATATCCTGCCATATCATTAGCCGTTGAACCGGTCAGCATG
>CAIYZD010000822.1 GCA_903930585.1 uncultured Geobacteraceae bacterium
GCAGGTGCCATCGTGTGCTGAGCCGGCGTCTGGGTGCTGTCGGGACAGGTACTATCGGTCCCAATTTATCGGGTCTCTTTTCAGACTATTATCCGAAGACGTTCAAGGATGGTGAAGCATGGACAGTCAGAAACCTGGATGTCTGGCTCAAAAATCCACGAAAAATACGGCCGTGGAGTGAAATGATGCCTGTTACTCTGACCGCTGCGGAAATGAAGGAACTGATGGAAATATTGTCTGCAAGATGAATTTTAAGATCAGGCGACAAGTGATAATCCTGTATCCATCCAACTCAACTTCCCTGGCAAATGTTGCCGCAATCTTCTCGTTGTCCAGCTCTTTGCTACCGAATATCGCAAAGACATTGCCGGCAAACCCAAAAATCACAACCAAACAAGCCGCTAAAACAATTGACAATTTTCGTTCCGTACTGTTCGACAGAGTGTTGTTACATTGTGGCAGTTATTCCCGCCCCGGTGGCTTAGCTCTTTTTTCCTTACCTGAGAACCAGCCCTCAGAAGCTTCCGGGAAACAGTCAAAACGGGTCACGTATGGTTTAATGTCGAGAAGCGGAGTACCGTCCAGAACATCTATGCCGCTAACCTGCAAAAGATTACCTTCACGGCCAAGAAGCTTGACGATGGAAAGGCCAATGCCGCTTGGTCTGCAGGGATGTCGAGTGGCGAAAATACCGTGTGGCGTGTCGTCCAGGAAGGGTCGCAGAACAAGTTTCACGTCTGTTGCTCTGTCTAAATGATAGAGAAGAATGAGATGAGAAAAAAGATCGATATCCAGCAAACCTTCGGCAAATTCGAATAATATCTCAACCGTACCAATGGCATCAGGATGAAAGACACCCTGAATGGGTGCCGACTCCTTTGTATCAAAACTTGTATGAATGACCCCTATCGGTGTACAGTTAAATTCCATAACAACTCCTTATTATATGTTTTGCGACCAAATAATTTGGTTTTATTTCGTAACCGTCACGACCCTGAACAGCGCTTCATCCGTCAAATCTTCGCTAATCGACAAATCCACTTTATCTGCTAATTCGATACAAATACTTTTATCACCTTTTACCCAGGTACTTTTCAAAACGCCAGATGAATGCCTGAACACAAACCTCGGCGGATTTGCCAGTCTCGCTCTGGTAATGCCCTGAATAACATCCCCCAGGCAGTTTGCCCCGTCAACCTCAACCAGAATTTCATCATCATTAAGTTTCCCAAACTGCTCTTCGGCAATCAGCGCCATACGGACGGCGAGTCGCATATAAACACAGTTCTCGCGGTGATGGCGTATGGCTTCCTTTTCCATGAAAGCCTTCCTCATCTCCCTGGTTAACGGCATTATCTTGGAGGTATGTGGTGAAAAGATGATATCCTGTTCAAAATAAGGCTTGATATCCAGTACGGAGGTGCCATCCAGTGCATCAAGCCCACTGACATGCAGACTATTACCTTCCACACGGTCCAAGGCTACGAGCGTCAAGGCAATCGGATTGGGTCGTGCCGGAGTTCTCAGGGCAAAAACGCCGTAGCTGGGTGCATTAGGGTTAACTCTGGTTGGTACTCTGGTTAACACATCTCGTCTGGCTTCATGAAACCATGAGAGAATCCATAAATGAGAATTTTCCTCTATTCTCTCAAGTCCACCTTCGTATTCGGAGAATAGTTCTATTATTGCGCCGCTCCCCTGAAGTGGTGTATTTGCTGTATCGTCGTTTGCCGAGTGTACCACTCCAATTGGTTGAAGTTTTATAGTATTCATATTTTGACCGCCCTGATTATTATCGTCATTGTTTTTTTGGAAATTGCAGGTAAGACACACCGGCAAAAATCGGTTTCTATTTCAGTGAAAAAAATTCGATCTTACTGATGCTCCTGATAGACCTATCTGCCGCCGTGTCATCTGGGATCACGAGTTTAAATGACTTCACAGAGCCCTCTTTTTGTTCTGAGATTATGATGCGCTCTCCGAGAGGTGATAAAAAAATCTCGCCAAAGGAAAACAGGCCCTGATAGCCGTCCGTGGCTGTAACAAGCATCGTTTTGTCTGGCTCCTTCCCGACGTTCAGCCCCTCAAGAAGTTCGCGAACCGAAACTCCTTCAAATTGTTTGTAGCCGTGGAATCCCTTGCCATCGCCGACCACCTTAAGATCCACCTTTATCTGCCGGTATTTTGGAAGTTCCGTGAATTCAGTGATTTTTCCACTATTGTCCGTAACGGTAAATTTTGCCGGAGTTGGTTCCGGATCAGGTTTTTTTGCGGATCCTCGTTTCAGATCAACCACATCAATGCTGATAATATCTTCCAAGCTCCGGTCAGAGAAAAAGTCATTTGCAAGTACCAGTTTCGGCAGTCCTACTTTTCGTGTGAGTTTGTCGAGAGTCGGCTGGAACTCTTTTTGAGCGTGACATTGGCCGCAACCCTTTGCATGGTGCGGCATTACCGGGTCAGCCGAGAATGCAACAATAACGTTCGACGGATTCCTGTAGAATACTTCACCCCACGACAAAACGGCAACTTTTCCTTCTCTGTTGCGAACCACGATTGCCAGATCTATCTGCTTGTTGAATCCGCCCCCGGCTTTCTGTATTACTGCCGTACCCAGAAGCGCCTGCAACGGCACACCCTTGTAAACAAAAAGCCCGTTGAACTGTTTGTTGCTGGTAAAGTCGGTAAGCTTGACCTCCGTGCCTACGAACCTTGCCAAATCCTCGTTGCTCAAGTTCAACGACTGCCGCACCACACCGCCAACAGTTAACGCATCTGACGTCGATGGCGCGGATACAGTTGCAACCATAAATACGAGTAGAAGCATGACAACGTCTTTTCTCATAGTAGATCTCCTTTTTTAAACTCGTTGTGTCAAACTTTACAAAGAAGGAAAGCAAACCTTTCGGTCAACACCTTCACCCACCTGAATTACCCTCACATCCACCCCGTATGTTTCTCTCATATTGCAATCAGTGATGACTTCTTCTGGCTGTCCCTTGTACGCAATGATTCCTTTGTTCATAATCGCCACTTCTGTTGCCACGATAAAGGCGTGATCAGGGAAGTGAGTTGCCATGACTACGCCGATTCCTCTTTCCGCAAGAGATTTCACCACTCTTAATATTCTCAACTGGTTACCCAGATCGAGATGAGATGCCGGTTCGTCAAGAATCATTACTCGCGGTTCCTGAGCAAGTGCGCGGGCAATCAGCGTGAGCTGCCATTCCCCACCGCTCAGCATGGTACAAGGTCGTTCTGCGAGCGGAAGTATTCCAACCATCTCCATTGCACCACAGGCAATCTCGCAGTCTTTTTTTGATGGCGATGAAAACACATTGAGGTGAGGCGCTCTGCCCATGACCACGATATCCCTGACCTGGAACGGAAAAGAGGGTGTCTGGTTTTGCGGCACATAACCGATACCCCTGGCAACGTCGGAGGTTTTCAAGATGGAGATATCCCGCCCATCGAGATTGACCGTGCCGCTCCACCCCTGGATGACATTGCCCACACATTTGAGTAGGGTTGTTTTGCCGGTGCCGTTGGGCCCCAAGATGCAAAAGATATCGCCTTGTCTTATGGAAAAGGATACATCGCGGAATATGGAGTACACTTTATCACTACTGTAGCTGAATGAAATATTATGTACATCAACAAGTGGATTCATTTTCACCACCCCGAGCGGGTCTTCCGCAGCAGATAGGCGAAGATGGGAGCACCCACCAGTGCGGTGAGGATTCCGATCGGTATTTCTGTGTCGAATGCGGACCTGGCAAGCGTATCGACTGCGACCAGATACGACGCTCCAACAAGGACTACGACCGGGAGGAGGTATTTGTTGTCCGGACCTACGAGGAGCCTCCCTATATGAGGAATCACAAGACCGATCCAGCCTATAATGCCCGTAATCGATACTGCCGCAGCTGAGATCATGGTAGCGCTGATTATGATGGTTAACCTGATACGATTGGTATTAACACCAAGTGTCCGGGCATCTTCTTCCCCCATGGCGAGCAGGTTGATCCTCCAACGGATCAATAACAAAACTGAAATACCGATCATGATAACCGGCCCGACGACAATCAGGTCCCTATTGGAAACATTGTTAAGAGAACCCAATAACCAGAAGACTATGGAGGGCATGTCATTAACCGGATCGGCTATATATTTTAGAAGCGATGTGCAGGAGGAGAAGAGAGCACCCACAATAATCCCAGAGAGAACGAGCATAAGGATCGGTGTTGTTCTATAGACTCTGCTGAGTCCATAAGTCATACTGACCGCTAACAGGCTGAAGATGAATGATAATAACTGTATTGCAACGATGTTTCCGAAAAACAGAATCGCCAATGCGGCGCCAAGCCCTGCCCCGGCCGACACACCCAGGATATGTGGTGACACAAGAGGATTTCGGAACAGACCTTGAAAAGAAGCCCCTGAAA
>CAIYZD010000823.1 GCA_903930585.1 uncultured Geobacteraceae bacterium
CCCTCCAAGAAGGGCTATTACTACGTGGATGCAAGCTTTATGATTCCGGTGATGAAACTCTCCGAAGAAGAACTCACCTCGCTGCTTGTTTCGCGCAAATTGCTCAGCGGCGCTTCAACTGATCGCCTGGGCGATGAACTTTCGGCTGTGGTGAAAAAATTGAGCGGAATTCTCTCTGCTAATCTTCCCGGCACCGTCGACCCTGAACAGGTCTTTTCATTCAGATGGAACCAGTTTTATCCGAGCGACAGCCTTTATTTTCGCCAGATATCAACGGCACTGCTCAATTGCCGTTGCCTTTCCATCTGCTACTACTCGCCAAAAAGTTCTGAATGCACCATGAGAACGGTTGAACCGCACCATATGGTGAACTATATGGGAACCTGGCATCTGGTGGCGTGGTGCCGGATGAGGAATGGCTGGCGGGATTTTGTGCTGTCGCGCATGTCGATGGCAAAACTGGAGGATGAAACATTTTTTCATCGACCTGCGGAAGAGTGGCAACCGCATCTTAATGATACTTTTGGTATTTTTCAGAACGAGACCTGCTTTGATGTGGTGTTGCAGTTTACGCCGGAGAGTTCCCGTTGGGTGAAAGGGCAGATATGGCATCCGCAGCAGCAGGTGATTGAGCTTGAAGACGGTTCAATTCAGTTGACTATACCGGTTTCCCATCATGCCGAAATCATGATGCAGATTCTCGGTCATGGCTCGCAGGTACGGGTACTTGCTCCTGACTGGCTTAAAAAAAAGGTTGCCGATGAGATTGGACGGATGAGCGGGTTGTATTGAATTTAGACAGAGGCTAAATACTATAGTATATTAAAACTGTAGATATTATAAAAATAGTGGTTGACACTGGGGGCAGGTTTTGGTAAATGATACGTCACACTTTATTTATGGAGTTATTTCGATGGCCGATGCAAAACAGACAAAGATTGACCTGAACAACCTTAAAGCCGGCGGCTTCATCAAGGAGCGCGGCAAGGATCTTTTTACCGTGCGCCTTCGTGTCCCAGGTGGCAGAATGAGTGTGCCGCGTCTGAAGAAGATCGCCGAAGTAGCTGAAAAATTCGGTGGTGAGTTTGTTCATCTGTCTGTCCGTCAATCCATTGAGCTGATTAACATCAACTTCAAAGACTTTGATGCGGTTGTCGAGGAGCTGGGAGAAAAAAGCCAGAAAGTAGCTTCATGCGGAGCGCGAGTGCGTGTGCCGGTCGCCTGTGGTGGCTGTGAATATAATCCCAATGGACTGGTTGATACCCAGAAATCTGCTCTTGAAGTTGACGAAAAGCTGTTCGGTACACCAACCGGTCACCACAAATTTAAAGTTGCCTTTGCCGGTTGTCCTTTTGACTGCCCCAAGTCATCTACCAACGATGTCGGTTTTTCCGGAGCCATCGAGCCGCTGTTAGATAAAGCCACCTGCATCAGTTGCGGCCTCTGTGTTAAGAGCTGTGTGCCTGGCGCGCTGGTCATGGGAGAAGACAATAAACCGGTGCCGACAGCGGAAAAATGCATCTGGTGCGGTGATTGCGTCAAGGTCTGCCCGACCGAGGCATGGAGCGTCAAAAAGAAAGGCTACACCGTTCGGATTGGCGGCAAATGGGGACGCAATCCGTTGGTGGGGACGCTGTTCGCCACCTTCCTCCCCGAAGATAAAGCGGTCGATTTCATTGCTGCCGTACTTGAGTGGTACAAGCAGAAAGCTGAAGGTCTTGGCCGCATCAGATTGGGCGATACCATTATCAAGGAAGGTCCTGAAGAGCTTCTGAAGCATCTTCGCTGCCAATTCCCCGACTACACGGTTGCTGAGACCATTGCACCGCAGATTATCCAGACACAGGTTGGAATAAACTAAAAAGGAGTATTTCTCATGCAGACAATAGACCTGCGTGGCGTCAGTTGTCCCACTAACTTCGTCAAAGCCAAGCTGGCTTTGGAAGATCTTGATGTTGGTGCGACCGCCCGGATCCTGCTTGATGACGGCGAACCGGTTAAAAATGTTCCTCGCAGCCTCAAGGCCGACGGTCACAAGCTCCTTGGACTTTCGCAGGCTGATGAAGGTCACTACGTACTGGAACTGAAAAAGATGGAAGAATAACCGTCGCATATTTTTTTGGCATCTATATCTATAAATACTATAGAAAATAAAAAGGAGAGAGTATGAAAATAAACAGACTGAAAACAACCCTCGCACTGATTGCATTGGCATTGGCCACATCAACTGCCGCACATGCCGCCGATGTCACATTACTCAATGTGTCTTACGATCCGACCCGCGAACTGTACAGTGACTTCAACAAGTCCTTTGCGACATACTGGAAAGGGAAAACCGGCGATACCGTCACCATTAAACAGTCGCACGGCGGTTCCGGCAAACA
>CAIYZD010000824.1 GCA_903930585.1 uncultured Geobacteraceae bacterium
AAATACTTGACCGCTTCATCACGCAATCCTTGTGCTTCATAGGCAAAGCCAAGGCTTTGGTATGCATTGACATGGTCAGGTCTGAGGCCGATTGTTTTATGGTATGCCTTGATGGCTCCGACATGGTTACCCTTTTTTCCAAATCGTCGCCAAGTTCATTATGGATTTCGCGGGCATTTTCAGGATCAAGCTGGAACAGGCTGTTATATGAATCAATACATCTGTTTATCAGCCTTTTAATATTTATTATGACCGCCTTCAGAAAAAACTGAAGTCCGCTGGTGTCGATGTTTACTGCCATAATGCCTCCCATTGTTGTCTGCCGGTGTGAATACCGGATATCATGTCAAGATATGCCCTAATATCAGCAGTACCAGCCAGGCGACAAAGACCATCTGCTGCGTGTGAATAAGTCGCATCTGTTTCTTGGTGTCGCTGGTGAACTTTTTTGATCGCATCAAAAGTCCGGCCAGGGTCAGCCATACGGTTACCAGCAGACTTGCGTAGAGAAATAAATTGCGGTCGTCGGTATAATGAGCATGGATGGTCATAAGTACGAAGGCGATGACGTTCATCCACATATGAATATCAAGATATTTCTTGAAAAAGATCGCAACGTCTCTCGGCCAGGGTCGAAATTGATTAGCGATCAGTCGGGCCGGATAATAGGCGTTGGCCGCCACAAACAATAGTAACGACACTATCCCGGTAAATTCTCCCAGCCATTCGCCGTTTTCCATTACAGACCGGTCCCTTGCAGATTAGTCACATTGGGTATGTGGCTACGGTAATGCCACTGATGCCATCAACAGCATTCATTATTGCAGCGCGAACTATTTGGGTGATTTCGTGAACTTCAGTCATGCTTTTCTTTTTTGAAATCGCTATTTCCAGATCTATCCAGTTTTTTTGCCCCATTTGTCGCGATTTAACCGATTTAATCCCCATGACACCCTCAATGTTTTTACTTACCGTGATTATTTCCGCCATGATTTCCGGATCAACGGACATATCGATCAAACCATTTATCCCCTGGAGAAACATCTCAACACTCATGTTGAAAATAAAGAGTGAGACAATAACAGCCGCAACGGTATCCGCGTTGGGATAACCAAGTTTCGCACCAATCAAGCCAAGCAGTACCGCTATTGAGGTAATGCTGTCGGCCTTGCTTTCGTTGGCATCAGCCAGCATTGCCGGACTTGAGAGTTGTGTTCCGGCACACTTGTTTGAATCGTACATCAGGTAACTGAAACAGAGTGATATCACCGTGGCAAGCAGTGCCGCATTGCCCGGCATATCATGTACGCCCTGCCTGAAGGTCTTCAGCGCATCGATAAATATTGAACCGGCCCCGACAAACAGGAAAATACTGGCACAGAGGGTACTTATGTACTCGATCTTGCCGTATCCGTAAGGGTGTTTGTCGTCATGCGGCCTATCAGCAACCTTGAGTGCAACCAGGATGAATAACGACGACATGGCATCAGCTGCCGAATGAATGCCGTCAGCCACCAGTCCTTTACTTCCGGTGAGGGTACCGATGAGCACCTTGAACAGTGCGGCAAGGGTATTGCCGAAAAAACTCCAGCGCGGAGAGGTCTGCCCGCATTTCAGACATTCAGCGTATTTCATGCTATGCCGGTATCAATCATGAGATGTATGGTTCAAAGACAACATTCACTGTAGAGTGGTTACCAAGTAATGCCTGTATGCTCTCCTTGACATGCCGCCCGATCAAATACCCTTCCTGATGGTTGAGAGTTGGTTCTATCTTGATGGTCATATCGACCCAAACTCCCTGCCCCAAATACCTTGCAACAACTCTGGAAACTTTGCGTACCCCCGGAATTACCTGGGCTACTGCTTCAATCTGCTCCACAATGGCAACTGGAGCAGCTGAGTCAAACAGCCCTTTGAGTGAGTCGTTAAGCATCTCAATGCCTAAACCAACAAGAAGGATCGCCTCAATGAGTGCCACCAGTGGATCAAGAAACATAAATCCAAGATAGTGTGCTCCGACTACCGCTACGGCAACCATGATTGAGGATATCGCATCGGAGTGATTATGACGGGCACTGGCAAGCATCGACGGGCTGTGCAATTTGTCTCCGACGCACCGCAGGAATTGTGCCAGCTGGTAGTTGGCAGCCACTGAGATAACAGCTGCCCAGAAGGCTATCATGCCCGGAGGCTTGCCAAATCCTTGATGAATGAGCCAAAGTCCCTTGGCCGAATGAACGAACAGAACAATGGTCGAGATGATCAGACTGACGCTGATAAGAAACAGTGCAACATATTCAATTTTGCCATGACCGTACGGATGTTGGTCGTCAGCCGGTTTTCCGGAAACCTTGATGCCGATAACCACTACCAGCGAGGCAATGAAATCTTTGAATGAAAAGAGCGCATCACCAAGGATCGCCTTACTGCCGCTGAGGTAGCCGATAGCAGCTTTGAAAAGCGCCAGCGCCAGATTTGCGTAGACCGCAGACCATCCCGCTCTGGTTTCACAGATTGCACACTCGGAAAAGTCGTTGCCGTTCCTGTTGCAGGAGTTCAGAGTAGGACGTGACATTTAGTGCAGGCGCCCCGGTTGCCGTGTGGCGGCGGCGTCCCCTTTTTGATGTTGGGAGCGGTTTTTGATAAAATATCACCCATATCTTTGGCCATCTGGTTTAGATTCGCACTTCCGGGAGCAATTGAATGGCAGCTGTCACAGGGGCCGTAATAACCGTGCGGCGCCCGGTCGGTGGCAAGAATCATCGGTGCACCCTCAACCTGAGCAAGACCAAGCTCATCGGGGGTGATGACGCGGATATTTTTGTACCCGCCATTCCGGTATATGGTCACCTCGGCCTGAGTGGCCTGGGCCACCTGCCGAGTAGCGTTCTTAAATGACCTGAGGTCGTTTAGATTGGCGCCATTGATTGCGGTAATAACATCTCCGGCAAGGAGACCGGCGTCGGCAGAAACCAGCGTCACCTCGTCAACGAGCACACCGGCTATATCCGGCGGGATATTGTTGGCTTTGGCAACTGCTGCAGTGATCGGGCCAACCTCCAACCCGATCCAGTGCGCCTCAATCCAGGTTTTTCCCAAGGCACCGCCGGCAACCGCTACGACATTTTGACCGGAAAAACCGTACGGATACTGAACCTGAACCGTTTGGGCATTCTGGTCCACCTGGCGGCTGAGGCGAGGCTTTCTGGCCGGTCGGTTCTGCCGTTCGATGAACTGCTCACCACTCAGAACATTCATCTGCCCAGGACCTCTACCGATGTTAAACGGGTTATCCTCTTTCATGATAATTCCAGCCACTTGCGTTGTCCCGTTGGTTGCATTTTGAGGAAAAGTCGGTCGGATAAATTCCGTTTCTGCTTCTGCGGTTTTCCGTGTTCTCGCCGGTCCGTCAGCAAGATAAAAGAAGAACACGTAGACAAACGATCCGACGAGCATCAGCAGGAAAATGGGATTGGCAATAAAACTGAGCCACTTCATTCCGTTATGCTGCAACGTCAGGTTTTATACCGCACAGCTCATCTATTTTCCGGTTGGCACGTTCTTCAACTTTTCTCATAAACTCAGGATTGTTCCTGTTAAGCAGTTCATAGAGGACTGCGCCGATAAATATGCCTGAAAACACTCCGATAAATACCTTGCTCATAGCTGTTCCTTTCCCGCGCATGCGCCACTGCAACCGCAAGCGACTGTTCTATTTGTGAACGGATTGATAATTGTTTTAACGTTACCATTTAGTCCTGCCAACTGCTGTTCAATCTCGTTATGCCTGGCAATTAGTTCCACCATTCCTCAGTGATCTGTTTTCTCTTCCCTCGTCGCACGATCTTATAGACGAGTATGCAGGCTACGGCCAAGACAACACCCGAAAACATACTGAATAGCATTACGAAACTAAGTCCGATTGGAGTTGGATCGCCGAGAATAAGTTTAACCGGCACTGGAGCGCGGTTCTGATCAAGGAACAGAACCGCCAGGAATAATACTGCCGAGATAGAGAGAACGATCAGTTTTTGCATACGCGCAAAATCAGCCAGAAAGTCAAGATTACACGATACTGTTGGAAACTGCCGAACCGTTACCTTCGTTCTTTGAAATGGTGTAGACCTTGTACCCCAGAAAACCAACGGCAGCTACCAGTGCCAGCGGAAAGAATCCGACTCCAAGCATGGAGCCGCACGCCGCTTTGCAGCCACCGGCTAGGGCATGCATCCCCAAACCGCCACCTGCACCGCACCCGGCCCCATAACCGGCGCCATAGCCGCCTGCTCCATACCCCATTCCCGCACCCGCTCCGTTCCCCAATGCTACTGTTTTAAAACCGGCTACCAAATTCGGACAATTTGCAATCATGATAATCTCCTTTGTTGTTGGATGTGTTGCACCATCATAAATTCATGTTATGCCCGGGAAGAATCACGGACATAACTCTTGACAAGATCTTTCTTCAGAAGGTCCAGTGAAACCTTGGCAACATCAAGACGGCTGCTCTTATCGCCGATAACCGATTTGAGTGCCTCCCATGGATGATTGAGCATGTTTTTCAACCCGTTCGGCGCAACTTCCATGGCCTCCTGGGCCTCTTGATACTTCTGCAGGATTTTAAATTCCAGCATCGTCAGGTGATAGACAATTTCCTTGCTCGTCCTCAGGGCATCGCGGAAGTCGATATCTGCCCGAGCCGTCTTTTGCAAATTGAACTTTGAGCCTTTATGCCACTCAACCACGTTATCCGCGGCGATATGAAACGTTTTGTGACTTTTTTCCAGCAGCACGATCTCAGGAATTTCCTTGTAAGTACGCAACCCGTCACCGTAAAGCCAGACACCAAGCTCACAATCGTGGTAGGAGGGGAGGGATACCGATGATGTACTTGAATGAAGGAGTAATTCAAGCTGGTGCACCCACTCTACATGGGTGATTCTGGCAATGGTAATATCAATCATAGTAACAGTCTCCATTAAAATAAATAATAATTATGATATATTAAATTCTATATTAAATGCGTATTTTTAGTATGCTATAATTATTATCAGTTAAAATTATTGTTAACACTCTTGCGATGATTATCGAGTCTGGACTTGATAGGCAGACAGTGCGCCAAATGAACAAAATACTCAATAATGATTTTGTGATTGATTAATAGCTATAAAATATGGCTATTATAGCGAAAGAAGAAAGCTTTGCAGATTTTGCTTATTGCAGTTCAGGCCGAGTTTTTTTCTGATATTTTGTCTGTGAGTATCAACCGTATCCTTAGAAATATTGAGCAATATCGCAATATCCTTGGAAGGTTTTCCCACGCGAATAAAATTGGCTACTTCGATTTCTGAAAAAGTCAGATTGTGAAGTGCTGTTGTTAACCCAGATGCCCCATAACAAAAAGTTACAGCTCAAATATATTTGTGCTGTCGTGCATGAACAGATCAAACTTCTTAAAGGATGTGAAGGGAAGTCCGACATGCAGGGCAGAGCATATGGTTTTAAGTTGGCTGATATAGATAT
>CAIYZD010000825.1 GCA_903930585.1 uncultured Geobacteraceae bacterium
CTCGCGGATCGGCTTGATGATGCGAACGATGGATGGGATAATTTTTATCACGAGCCACCAATAATGCAGGAAATATTGCAGTTTTGTAGAAAATCCACAGATATTCCTAAAGAAGTGCTTCCGAAATTAGTTAAGGTTGTTCTTCGGTGCCGCATTGGCCGAGGTCTTTCATACCGAAACGGAGTAAGCCCCGGCGGTGTGCCATTATATGATTCATTTCTTAGGATGTTGGATGACAATGGAATTATTGATTGCATATTGTCACTGTTTAGCTCCGACATTAACTCCAAACTTGATAATCCAATCTGCCAAAAACATTTGACAGAAATACTCAATATTTTACGGCCGCTTGCTATCTCAGATCGCCTAAAAGAGGTTTTGGACTTCTTGTCGGCTGATATTCCGAAAGCTCATAGAGCCAATCGGAGTAAGGAATTTAAAGACTTGTCTTCTCCTTTTATTGACTGGAAATAGAGTCGAACAGAAGGGTGTACAGGAGTAGACCCCGCGAATTCAGTAATATCCCAAAGCTTCAGGAGTTTAAATAATGGAAAAAATGAATGGCCAATCCGGCGACATCGTGGCGGATAACATAGACCAGCTAAAATCTCTTTTTCCGGAGGCATTTACCGAAGACAAGGTAAACTTTGATGTCCTGAAGCAGTTGCTGGGTGGGGCAGTGGATGAGCGGGAGGAAAAGTACGGCCTCAACTGGCATGGTAAGAAGGCAGCTCGCCAGATCGCGCTTTCTCTTTCTACAGGCACCCTGCGCCCCTGTCCGGAAGAAAGTGTGAACTGGGATACTACGCAGAATCTTATGCTCGAAGGGGATAACCTAGAGGTTCTGAAGCTTTTACAGAAGCCATATACAGGCAAGGTGAAGATGATTTATATCGATCCTCCGTATAATAAAGGCAAAGACTTTGTCTATCCGGACGACTTTAGAGACAATATTAAAAATTATCAAATGCTGACTGGCCAAGTTGAAGGTGACGGTAGAAAGATTACAAGCAATACTGAGGCTTCGGGGCGATTTCATACTGACTGGCTGAATATGATGTACCCGCGGTTGAAATTGGCGAGGAACCTGCTGCGTGAGGATGGAGTTATTTTCATAAGCATTGATGATGATGAAGTCACAAATCTTAAAGCAATGTGTTCTGAAGTGTTTGGGGAAGAAAATTTTATTACGTCTTTAATATGGGAGAAAGGACGTAAAAATGACGCTAAATTGATATCAGTTGGTCATGAATACATTTTGGCTTTTGCCAAGAACAAGTCCTTTTTTGCTGTCAATAAAATCAAGTGGAGAGAAGTAAAGCCCGGTGCTAAGGAAATTCTTGATGAGTACCTGCGTTTAAGAAAATCTTATGGCGCAAATAACGCCGAAGTTGAGATTGGAATAAAAAAGTTTTACGAATCTCTACCAAAGAATGATCCATCAAAAAAACATTCAAGGTATAACAAAGTTGATGACAAGGGGGTTTGGCGTGATGACAATATGTCTTGGCCTGGCGGGGGCGGCCCTACCTACGACGTTATTCATCCAACAACAGCTGAAAAGTGTGCTGTTCCCGAAGGTGGTTGGCGTTATGGCACTTTAGAAAAAATGGAGGAGATGATCAAACTCGGTAAGGTCATATTCAGAGATGACCATACTGAATCTCCTATTAGAAAAACATACCTCTTGGAAGTAGATAATGACTTTGATGATGAAATCGAGGATTCAGGATTAGAAGAGGACTCAGATGATTTGCCAATTCAGGTGGCTGGTAGCTACTTCTATCGAAGTGCGTTACAGGCATCTAACGAATTAAATGCACTTTTTGGGAATAAAGTATTCAACAACCCCAAAGACCATGAGGTCATTGCTCGTTGGATTTCATATATAAATACTTCTACTGGTGATATCGTTATGGACTTTTTCGCAGGGTCTGGAACAACTGGCCATGCGGTTTTACATCAAAACGCCATCGATCAAAAATCTATTAAATTTATTCTTGTTCAGTTACCTGAACCAATTGACCCTAAAGCTAAAGGTGCGAAGCCTGCTATAAGTTTCTTAGAAAAAAATCAAAAGCCGGTGAATATTGCTGAAATCACAAAGGAACGTCTCCGTCGCACTGTGAAAAAAATAAAAGACGAAAACCCCCTCTTTGCCGGTGACCTCGGTTTCCGCGTCTTCAAGCTCGATTCATCCAATATCCGTACCTGGGACCCGGACCGCGACAATCTTGAGCAAACACTGCTGGACAACCTGGAGCATATCAAGCCGGGCCGGAGTGAATCTGACATTCTGTATGAACTGCTGCTGAAACTGGGTTTAGATCTCTGTGTCCCCATTGAAACACGCACTGTTGCCGGTAAAAACGTCCAGGCAATCGGCGCTGGAGTCCTGTTGACCTGTCTGACAGAATCAATCACCCGCGACGAGGTGGAATCGATGGCGCTAGGCATTATTGCCTGGCACAAGGAGCTTGCCCCGGCAGGCGACACTACCTGCGTTTTTCGCGACAGCGCCTTTGCCGATGATGTGGCAAAGAGCAATCTGTCTGCCATTCTCTTCCAGCATGGTATTGAAAACGTGAGGAGCTTGTAATAGGCATACTGGAACTAATCTCTAATCGATCTTTCTAAAGGGCAAAAAATGAAAAGTGAAGCGGCAAAAAAGAGAACAAGATTGCAGGGACGAATTCAACGTGTGAGCATCGAAGGTTTTCGCAGTTTGGCAAAGATCGAAAACTTGGAATTGCCTTTGCTAACCGTTTTGATAGGTGCTAATGGTGCAGGCAAATCTAACTTCATCCGTTTTTTTGATATGTTGAGTTGGATGTTGCGTGGGCAAAATCTGCAGGAATTTATTTTGCGACAAGGCGGCGGAGATGATCAACTTTACATGGGGGTACGCAAAACTCCTCGCCTTAATGCGGAGATTCGCATCGAGACTCACCTTGGTTTTAACGATTATCGTTTTGGCTTAGCACATCTGAGTGCAGGCGACACCCTAATGTTTGTTCAAGAATCATATCGTTATTCTGACCGGAAACGTGGGAATGAAGCACCTTGGATTGACTTGCTAGTGCCGGGTAAAGAGGCCGCTATTTTGGAGGCAATAACAAATAACCAAACAGCGCAGGTAGTAGTAGGTTTACTCAAGCGTTGCACAACCTACCAATTTCATGACACATCGGCGAATGCATTTATTAAACAGGCATGGGATTGTGACGACTCTACCTGGCTTCGCTCAGATGGTGCCAATCTTGCCCCTGTGCTGTTGCACTTACGAGATCATGATATCAATCGCTATAAGGTGATTTTGCGGCAAATTAATCGAGTGTTGCCAACTTTTGCAGATTTTGAGCTGCAACCGGCATTTGGCAAGGTTATGTTACGCTGGCGCGGATTGCCGCTGCCGCAGGCGTGTCCACCCGCACCCCGAGCGTGCGGCGGAAGACCACGTTGTAGTCATCCCGAGCAATAAACCTCCCC
>CAIYZD010000826.1 GCA_903930585.1 uncultured Geobacteraceae bacterium
CAATACTTCCAGGGTATAAGCAGAGATGTAACCGCGGTCGGAGAACCCTCGACAATTCTATGGGACAGACATTTGTTTGACTCCCGGCAGTAGACCGAGGCAGCTCCACGACGAAACCACCCATTAAAAGGCTGCTGTCAATGGCAAAAACGTTCCCTATGCAAGAAAATAGGTTTTCAAGCTTTGTTTGCAATCACCGACATCGTTACCATTTCCGTTATTTCATTTATTCGATGTCAGACTTTGCTGCACCAGCCACCCATCAGGATCAAGGCTTCTTGTTGAAGAAGAGGTAGTCCAAAAAGCCCATTCCGCATTTCGCGGACCAGAAAAACTTCGGTACCAGACCGTGTCCAATTGTTTATTTCAAGTCACGTGGTTGTTAACCAGTCCCTTGGTGGCTCACGGTGTGGGCAGTAAAGACGTCGATAACCGATATATATGCTGGGTGGAGCGGCTGCCAATCAAGTCATGTGGTTTTTCGCCAGCTTCGTCTCAGGTTCACCGCTCCAGCCAGTTCTTATGTGAAGATCTTTTCCGGTAGAAACACTACCTGGTCCCGCATGATGTAATACGCTGCTCTCGACAGTTTGTGTGCTAGCGCCGTGTGCGCGACCATGAAGTTGGTCTTTCTCATCTTGCGATTATAATAGGCCTTGGCCTTGTCGTCATAACGTCTGGCAAATTCTGCCGCTTCGGAAAATGCCCAGGCAAGATACTTGTTGCCGTTCTTTTTATTTCCCTTGCCCTTGGACTTTCCATTGCTGGTCCATTTCGAAGAGACTACCCGGCAGTACGATGCATAATTACCGACCTTCTCAAATCGCTCAATAGGACCTGTTTCAAGCATGATAGTTAGTCCTAAAATCTTGCCGATTCCACTAATGGTAAGAAGATTCTTGTAGGTATCTTTGAGTTCAAGCTTCTTTTCTATGAAAGCCTCAATAGCCCATATTTGCCGTGTAAGAAAGTCGATGGAATCCTTGCTCGCCTGACCGGCAAAAGCCAAATCTTCGTTATCGGCAAGGAATGGATGTACGCGGTTCTCACGAAGGTGCTTTATGTCAGTTGTCTTCATCTTTATGCCGCAGTTCCTGGTGATGATGTTCTGAAGGCTGATTAGTAATGATGATCTCAGTGAAACCAGGTGACTCCGTTTTCTAAGCAGATCACGGATCGGTCGTTCGTCCTTCGGATAGATATAGCCTTCGGGCAAGATGTCAAGTCGTAGCATTTCGGCCAGCCAAAAGGCGTCGTGCTTATCGTCAGCGTGTTTGAGACCATTATATTTCTGGATGGCAGAAGGATTCGCCAGATGTACGGCGTATCCTTCTGCCATCAGCCCATCAACAAGCCAATACCAGTTATAGGTTGATTCAACGACAATGCCGGCAATCCCATTGCGGTAGGGTTCAAGCGCCCGAGAGATTGCCCCAATGTCATTTGGTGCCTTCTCCTTAAAGACACGTTTTCCGGTTTCATCAACAATTGCCAAATAGCTGTTGCTTGAATGCAGGTCGATTCCAGAGTACAGTTCCATACAGCACCTCCTGAGCTTTAAAGATTGATCTCTCTATAAGCGTATCGGGAAGTTTTTGCTCCTCGTGACTTCGAGAGGTGCCTTTTATATGATTATCAAGTCATGCGGTAACCAACCCGCGTATATCAGAGTGATCAAACGTCGTCACAGGATCCCGTCTCTGAATGTGGTCTGGATCATATAGACGAAAACAAAACTTCAAAAACAGGGGTAGGCAACATAGTGCCCTATTGACTACTGACAGCCATATCAGAATAAAAGCCTCGTTTTCAGCAATCTTTCGGACATCGGCTGCTGGAAACCTTTTGGCCTTTCGTTCTTCATACGCGTCTGTCCCGATGAACTCCTGGACTCTGTGCTCGGCCAGAAG
>CAIYZD010000827.1 GCA_903930585.1 uncultured Geobacteraceae bacterium
ACTAACAAGAAAGGGATTACACACCTTCATAAAGCGTGGCCGCCAAAAGAATGGACGGCAGATTCTCTGGCAAGTGAAGGCGTCAGGTAACACAGTAACGTAATGCGCGCTCCCGGTTGCCGACCTTGCCGACCGGGAGCGCTACGTATGTACCACTAATCAGGAGAAGTTATGAAAACAAGAATCATTCTTATAACGCTGACAACAGCCCTTCTATTGTCCGCATACTTTGTATTTGCTGTCGGCACTTCCTTTCAGGATGTTCTCGACACACCTGCGGCAACGAACGCGCATGCCGTAAAGCAGATGCTCGTTGGCGTTACGCTGGCCGGCAAACGCATGATAAGTGTTGGCCTGCATGGGCATATCGTTTATTCGGACGACCAGGGAAAGAGTTGGACTCAAGCTGCGGTGCCGGTCAGTTGCGACCTGTTGGCGGTACATTTCCCGACGCCGAAGGATGGATGGGTAGTAGGGCATGACGGCGTAGTGTTGCACAGTGCCGACGCCGGCGCCACCTGGAGCAAACAGTTTGACGGCCGCGCCGCTGCGCAGGTTATGGAGGTTCATTACTTTAACAAGGAAACCTGTTCAGGGTGCCACGCTGCCCCGGAGCTGCCTCCTGTCAAAGGACCAACGAGTGCCGAATCAGCGTGCCTGATGGCGGAAGTCAAGAAATTCACTAACCAGGGGCCGGACAAACCGTTTTTGGACGTCTGGTTTGAAAATGAAAAGACCGGTTTCGTAGTCGGCGCATTCAGTCTGATTTACCGCACCGATGATGGCGGCAAGAGTTGGGTACCGTGGTATGACCGTATCGATAACACGCGGCATTTTCATCTGAATGCCATTCGTAAAATCGGCGAAGATATCTTCATTGCCTCCGAGCAGGGAACCCTCTTTAAACTGGACCAGAAGAAAGGGCGTTTTACGGCAATCAAGACCCCCTATACCGGCACACTTTTCGGCATCACCGGCAAGCCGGGCGCGTTGGTCGCTTTCGGTATGCGCGGCAATGCTTTTCTCAGTCGCGATGGCGGTACCAACTGGCAGAAGATTGAGACCGGTGTAGAATCTGGGGTAACCGGCACCGTAGTGACGGAAGAAGGCAAGATCATACTGACGAGCCAGGGGGGTAACATTCTCGTGAGTAGCGACGATGGGGCCAGCTTCACCAAGGTCAAAATTGACCAGCCGACTCCGACGAACGCGGTAGCCGCCTTTGACAAGAATACCCTCGCACTGGTTGGCCAGAGGGGCGTAACGGTTCAATCTATCAAGTAATTTCAGGGAGAACGGAAATGGCAGTAGGAATGGGAAAAACAGAAGAAATGCCGGTTGTCAAGGAGCTGAAAGACTTTGATCAAAAAACCGGCAACATACTGGAGCGGTTGATCTTCAACAACCGTCTGGTGGTGATGGCCGTCTGCGTTGCTATTACCGCACTATTAGGTTATCAGGCGACCAAACTCGTCTTCAATGCAAGCTTCGAGAAGATGCTGCCCCAGAGTCACCCCTACATCAAGAACTACCTGGCTAACAAGAACGATTTACGCGGACTTGGCAACGCAATCCGGGTGGTTGTTGAGAACACCCAGGGGGACATCTTTGACCCGCAATACCTGGAGATCCTCCGACAGATCAATGACGATCTCGTACTAACCACCGGCGTGGACCGCGCCTGGGTAAAATCCATCTGGACCCCGGCTGTTCGCTGGAACGAAGTCACCGAAGAAGGCTTTCGGGGGGGGCCGGTCATGCCGGACAACTTCGACGGTTCAGCGGAGAAGGTAGCACAACTTAAACAGAACATTAACCGATCAGGCATTGTTGGCAGCCTGCTTGCGTCGAACTATAAGTCGGCCATGGTATTTGTCCCGCTGATGGATACAGACCCGGCCACCGGCAAGCGGATTGACTACAGCGAGTTCTCCAAGAAGATTGAGGAGAGTATTCGGAAAAAATATGAGGCTGCCGGCGGGGGCACTGCCAAACAGGCCGGCAAGATCAAGATCCACATCGTCGGCTTCGCCAAACTGGTTGGCGACCTGATCGACGGCCTGATGCAGGTCATGACCTACTTCGGCCTCGCCGCGCTGATTGCAGCGGTAGTTATCTTCCTCTACACGCGCTGCATCCGGAGTACGGCCCTCGTCATACTTTGCTCGGTGGTGGCGGTTATCTGGCAACTGGGACTGGTTGCAACCCTTGGTTACGAGATGGACCCGTACTCGATTCTGGTACCGTTTCTGGTCTTTGCCATCGGCGTCTCTCACGGTGTGCAGAAAATGAACGGCATCATGCAGGACGTCGGGCGTGGTACCCATAAACAGGTTGCGGCGCGTTACACCTTCCGCAGACTGTTTCTGGCCGGCCTGACCGCACTTATGGCCGATGCGGTCGGCTTTGGCGTACTGATGGTGATCGATATTCCGGTCATCAAAGACCTGGCGCTGGCCGCCAGTATCGGAGTCGCCGGACTGGTCATCACCAACCTGCTGCTGTTGCCGGTATTCCTCTCCTTCACCGGTGTCAGCCTTGTCGCAGCGAAACGGAGCCTGCAGGAAGAGCAAGAAGAAAGTACCGGAACGAAAGGTGTCGGAGCGCTCTGGAATCTGCTGGACCACTTTACCGAACGGCGCTGGGCAACCCGCGCGGTTGTGATCGCCAGCGTACTGGCAATTGCCGGTTTTATGATCAGTCTCAACCTGAAAATCGGCGATCTTGATCCGGGTGCGCCGGAATTGCGTCCAAATTCCCGCTACAACAAAGACAACTCCTATATTACGTCAAATTACTCACTTTCCAGTGACCAGTTTGCCGTAATTATGAAGACTCCGGTTGAAAGCGCAATCAAGTATGAAGCGCTTATCGAGTCGGACCGGCTTGCCCTGGCGCTGGATGAGGTACCCGGAGTACAGACTACCGTCACCCTGGCCGATGCGATGAAAATGATAACGGCCGGTACGTATGACGGCAATCCGAAATGGTATACTATCAACCGCAGCCAGGAGGTGCTCAACTTCTCCGGACATGAGGCCTGCTTCGATTCAGCGGAACTTGTCAACAGTACCATCTCGGTTACCCCGGTCATCGCCTACCTCACAGACCACAAGGCCGAGACTCTGGAGCGGGTGCTGAAAGTTGCCGAAACATTTGCCGCCAAACACAGCACCAAAGACCATGAATTCCTGCTCGCCGCCGGAAGCTCGGGCATCGAGGCCGCCACCAACATCGTGGTAAAACAGGCAAACCGTACCATGCTGCTCTACGTCTACGGTGCGGTTATCATCCTCTGTTTTATTACCTTCCGCAGCTGGCGGGCCGTGATAGTAGCAGTGCTGCCACTTGTTCTGACATCGATCCTGTGCGAAGCGCTGATGGTAGCTCTCGGAATAGGGGTCAAAGTTGCCACACT
>CAIYZD010000828.1 GCA_903930585.1 uncultured Geobacteraceae bacterium
CCATATTATCTTACTGGCAATGGAAGACATTACTGAACGGAAACAGGCCGAGGAGATTTTGGCAAATATTTACAAAGAAAAGGCCGTTGTCCTGGAAAATGTCGGGTTGGGGGTCTTTTTTGTTAAAAACCGCCATGTAGAGTGGGCCAATGAGACCTTTTGTCACGCATTTGGCCTCACTGCTGAAGAAGTGATTGGATCCCGTACCGATATTTTTAGTGCATCCAGGGAGGAATATGAGCAATTTGGCAATGAAGCGTATCCGTCAATCCTGCGGGGCGAAACCTTTGTTAAAGAACTGGAACTGAGGCACCGCGACGGGACACTGTTTACCGGCAGATTAACCGGAAAAGCGATCGACCCCGCCGAACCTTTGTCGGGAAGCATCTGGATTTTGTCGGATGAGACAATTCGTAATGAGTTGGAAAGGAAACTGCGGAATAGTGAGGAATTCATGCGCTTATTAATCGATGTTATCCCTGGTTTGGTGGGGTACTGGACCAGTGACTTACACTGCACCTTTGCCAATAGACTCTATCTGGAGTGGACTGGTAAAACATTAGAGCAAATGCTGGGCATCCATCTCCATGATTTGCTGGGGGATAAACTGTTCAGCGGTGACGAGCTATTCATCAAAGCTGTTTTGCAAGGGAAATCCCAACGTTTTGAGCGCACCCTGACCAATGTCGGTGGGGCTATCCGCAATTGCTTGATCCATTTTATTCCCAACATGGAGGGAGATCATGTACGAGGTTTTTTTACGCTGGTGACGGACGTAACGGAACTCAAGCAATCACATCATCAGTTGGAATGTATGAACATTGAACTTTTTCAGCGGACAGCTGAGGCGGAATCATCTACTAGAGCTAAGAGCGAGTTCCTTGCCACTATGAGCCACGAGATCCGCACTCCGATGAACGGTTTGGTCGGCATGATCCAACTGTTGCAACAGACCGGACTGACAACGGAACAACACGAATATGCCGAAAGCGCCAAAACCGCCGGCTTCGAACTGGTAGACCTGCTTAACGACATCCTCGATATCTCTAAAATTGAGGCTGGCAGAATAATCCTGGAAGTATCCGACTTTGACCTAGAGTCTATAATTTCAGCGTCCAGAAAACTCCTGTCGCTTCAAGCCAGTGAAAAAGGGTTGGAGCTTACCTCAAGAATAGACGCTAAAGTTCCCACTTTGTTGAAGGGTGACACCGTCCGACTGCTGCAGATCATCAGAAATCTGGTAAGCAACGCCATCAAGTTTACCCACAAGGGCACCATAACGTTACAAATCCGTAAAGACAGTGAAGACGAGCAGACAGCTACGCTCTGTTTTCGCGTGAGCGACAGCGGGATTGGCATTGATGCCGACAAACTTGAACATATATTCAAACCATTCACCCAGGCCGACAGCTCCACCACACGTCTTTTCGGCGGCAGCGGACTGGGGTTGACGATCTGCCTGCAAATGGCAGAACTGATGGGAGGAAGCATCGGTGTGGAGAGTGTTGCAGGGGAAGGTTCAACCTTCTGGTTTACCGCAGTATTTGAGAAGCAGGCCAAAAAAATATGCGCAATTGTCCCCGATTCAACCCCGACTTTGAAAGGGGGGATAACAGCAAACATAAACGATAATGTAAATCAGATCGGCCTTACACCCAGCGCTCTTAAGGCAAAATCTTCTATCCCCATTCGTATTCTGCTGGCCGAGGATGATCCGAGAGCCAGAAAGATTGTACCTAAGCTCCTAAAAAATTACGGTTATCTGGTTGACGTGGTGGCTGATGGTGAAGAGGTGTTACGGGCATTGGAAGCGGACGACTACTCGCTGGTTCTGATGGATTGCATGATGCCGGGGATGGATGGCTATAGGGCAACCGCTGTTATCCGTAATCCGGCATCCTCAGTGCGTCGTCATGATATCCCAATAATAGCGCTCACGGGAAATGCGGCGAAGCAGGATGTTGAAAGATGTATTGCTGCCGGGATGGATGATCATCTTCCAAAACCTTTGAAATTGGAAGATCTGTTGACGAGGCTGGAAACCTTTGTCAATATTAAACAATAAACGGAGGTTTTCTGGACTTTATAGTTGCAAATAAAGTGAGCCCATTCTGGATGATTGCGAGCCCAAAATTATGATTGCGATCTCAGTTGCAAATAATGTGAGCCGGAGGCAACTGATAGAGTCAATTAAAGTGAGCCGAAAAACAGCGATGATTGCGATTCGGGGTGTTTATGATTGCGAGCCATTACAGATACCTGGCGCGTACTCGAAGATTATCTTGAGCGAGAAAGTTCCGGGGTCGGTGTTGCATGCTTGTATGAAAGAGCTCAACGAAAAAATAATTGTGAAGCCACTGGAGCGGACGCATCAGAATCGGACTGGGATATGATTCGAGGATTTGTCCGCCCCTCCCATCTCTACAGGCGTTTGTATTCTACCATGCTCCGATTAGACTTAAATCAACTTCTATTTCAGCAGTCATAGGTACTACAAACTCGTTGTTAAACATTCGTATATCAGAGCAATTCTCTGCAACTCTGAAAGCCGAGCCAGTAGACCCGACAAGGCTTCGATAGTATTTCTCTACCAGGTCGCGGTAAGCGATATAATTAAGACCAACATTCTTTAAATTTTGTGGTGGCCCAACTTCTAAAGTTCCTCCTTCGAATTTATCCCCTACAGTTTGTTTAATATCGGTGTAGAGATCGTCAATTTGTTTTCCAGGTAACTGGATTGAAAAGAACACTCTCGAAACCATATACTCATCATTGGTCCCAAGTTCTTGAGCATTTTGAAGGCACTTATGAAACAGGATCTTTGCTATTGTCATTTCTTTATCC
>CAIYZD010000829.1 GCA_903930585.1 uncultured Geobacteraceae bacterium
CAACGCCACTTCCGGCACCAGGTCTTTCAGAAAATAGCCGGACAGGGCCAGTTCAGGGAAGACGATCAGATCGGCCCCGTGTTCCCGTGCTTTGACGATCTCACCTTTGATGATCGTAAGGTTGTCGGCAACGCAGCCGAGTTTCGGTTTGATTTGCGCCAGAACGGCGGTGAAATCCATGGTGACTCCTAAAATTGTAATACGTTACCTGAAACTAATCGCATATTTTTCGTACTTACTATGTGGTGTTGGCGTACTCAATATCGCTAAACTCGACATTGACTTTCATACTTTCAGTCCGAACTTTATGACTGATTTCCATGATCAGTTTTCTGCGACTTTGGGCAACAATCAATGTATTCATCTGTTTCAAGGGATCAAGCTCAACTACATGAGCGGTTTGCTCCTTCATAAAACAACCTCTCGTCAATATGCCACGTCAAAAGCATTTTTGATGTGTTCAATGGCGTGCTCGCCATCAGTATGCAACAGAATGGCAATTACGTCAAACCGTGCGTTGGTGTCATGCAGACGTTTTTTCGAGAGCCAGGTCAGCGCCGCTTTGGAAATCTGGCGCTGCTTGAAGGGAGTTACCGCCAGTTGCGGCAGACCGTAGGAGAGGTCGCGGCGGGCTTTTACCTCGATAAAGACCAGGCTTTTATCCTCCGGATCACGGGCGATAATATCAACTTCACCTCCCTTGCAGCGGAAGTTGCGCTCCAGAATACGGTAACGCTGCGCGATCAGAAAATTTACCGCCACCTCCTCACCCAGTTCGCCGGTTCCTTTGTTGCCGGTGGCCGCGGGGGGAGGGGAGGGGGGCTTGGAGATGAAGTTTTTAAAGGGGTTCAATGGGTTGCCTTAATTGAGAAATGGTACGTGAATAGGGTTTCCCGTTCGGTCATACGCGTACCCCTTCCTCATCATTGCCATGATTGGTTTCCTTTCTTGATAAGTGTTTTTAACATGATTCAGTAAAGTTTGGCCGCAACACCTTCTTAAATGAGTTTCACCGGGCTGTCTTGCCGCATCGCTTGCTAAACGTGTCATCTCAGCCTCCAAGCGCCTTTGCCGTCGCAGCAATCACCCTCCTGAATTCCTCGCTTGTCCCCTCCCACTCAACAAGATCAACCTGAAACGGCAAATCACTGTCTTCAAATGCATCGCGCAGTATTCTCATCGCGGTGACCGGAAGAAGCTCATCGCCCATTATGACAAGATCTATATCCGAATGAGGTTTGGCACTGCCGGTGGCGCGGGAGCCGAATATCCGCACTTCGCGTCCAGGGAGGTGGCGGGCAAGGATGTCACGGACGATTTTATGGTGCTCGGGTTTGAGAGTCATCAGTTTCTTCCGGAACTTTCTTTCAGACAAGCCAGCAACTTTCCGGCATGTCCGGCAAAAGCGGGCAGTGCTTCGAATACCCTGGCGGCTTTTTCTTCATCGTAGGTGTGAGAGGTAATGTTGCGGCGTTCGCGATAATCAAACCATGCTTCAACATCCTGAACCAGTCCGTGCTCAGCGCCAATCCGGAACAGATGGCGGTAACTGAAACCGTCAACTTCCGACGGATTGGGAAGATCTTGCTCCAACTGCCGTTTAAGCATCTTCCAGCAGAGCTCGAAGGTGTATTCAAACCGCTGTATGCAGGCATCACGGAGTTCTTCGTCTCCCTGCGCATTACGCGCCCTGTCAAGAGCGCGATTGAGGCTGGTAATGGCTTTCTCCAATGACGAAAAATCAATAGACATTGGTATGCTCCGCTTCTTTCTGTGGATTCAGGTTGATAGGGTTGGTGGGTGCAGGTAATTGCTGCGCAGCTGGCTGAGCAGGATATCGGTATCCAAGCAAACTGCTCATGCGGTGCGTCCTGACCGGGTTGATTTTCTCAGGTTTCGAACATGGTAATCAACACCATCTTGCAGTTCAGGATGGTTTTCGTCTTTCCATATGCCGAAGTTGCTCTTCAGGGCATTTTTCATTTTCTCACATTGCTCCGGTTGCAGAGGAACATTAGATTCAAGATTGTGTGAAAGTTGCTCGGGTAAGCTGCCTGACATGACTGAGCGCATGATCGTACTCCTGCAGTGATATTCGCTACATTATCGCATGAACCTTGAAAAAAACCGAATATATTTACGGTTGCATCTCCAATAAATCACCATCATCAAAGCAGCCGTTCTCGTTCAATCCACGAATGCGATAGTACTTATCCAGCTCCTCCTCGAAGCGTGCCCGGTCGATAGGGTGAATGTCGATGCCATCGCCGCTGCTCCCCGCTTCGGTGAAAAACCGCTCAGGCAGGATGTCATCTTTACGAGAGAAGCCGGTGGCGCAGTTGTAAAAACGCTCGGTCAGTACGATACGTTTGCCAATCTCTTTGAGCCGCTGCGGCGAATAGGCGACACCGGTAACCGCGGACAGCAGTTCGGCGTATTCTTCCAGACTGGCGCCGAAGAAGGCAAATTTGCAGGCGACCAGACTATCGACGGCGGCGTTGGTATCTTCGGCGATGCTGATTATGCGGGCCTTGCCGGAAAAGGAGAAACGGTCGGTCGGCACCGGTTTGCGCAGGATCTCATGGGAAATCGGATAGGCGCGCAGGTGGCACCCCCCCCGGTTGCTGGTGCAGTACGCCAGCGCCATGCCGTACGCGCCGCGCGGATCGTAGGCGGGGAGTTCCAGCGATTTGACGCTCATTGAGAGTTCCGGATGCCCCAACTGTTCCGCCAGGCGGCGTGAACCAAGCGCAAGCAGTTCGCCATCCCCCTGCCGTTTGGCGATATCGTGCAGCAGTCCCGGTATCTCCGCTGCTGTCGGGAAGGCCCCCTTGATCTCTCCCCATGCAGAGAGGGTCGCCGCAGTTGTGATGGTATCCATCCCCAGATCGTTGCAGAGGTCGTTGGCCTTGATAATGGAGTGTAGTTCGTCAATCTTGTTCAGAGCGCCAAAGTGGGAGACGGTTTCATATTCGGGGAGCGCCCTGCCGGAGCCGGATGATTTTTTACATTGAATCGGACAGCCGTAGCAGCCATCTTTTTTTGCTCCGCAGGCGGCTTTGATGGCCGGACCGGAATAGTTGCCGGAGCGTTCGAAAAAGGTCTTGCGGAAGTTTTCAGTCGGCGCCATGCGGCGCTGCGCCATCAGATCTACCAGCACCGGGGTGCCGAATTCAGCAATACCCAGGGGGCCGAAGATTACCGGCGATGCCTTGAACAGACGCATGATATCCTGGCGGGCGGTATCAAACAGCGCCGGGTCGGCGACGGTGGTTTTCAGGTCGCCGTTTACCGTCACCGCTTTGAGGTTTTTACCCCCCATGACCGCGCCCATGCCGCCGCGACCGACCGAATTTCCTTCTCCCATCATGATATTGGCAAAGAGGACGCCTCTCTCACCGGCCGGGCCGATGGCGGTGACGCTTCCCCGTTCCTTCAGTGCGGCAAAGGTCGTCGGGAGGTCGCACCCCCAGAGAGAAGCAGCCGGAATGATATCTACCTCGTCGCCGGTGATGGTAAGGATAACCGGTTGGGGACTTCTGCCGGTGATGAACAGGGCATCTACGCCAGACGTTTTCAGGCGCCAGGCAAAGCGCCCCCCGGCGGAGCAGTCGTAGATAGTGCCGGTGAGTGGTGAACGGGAGACAACGGACAGGCGGGCGGAGGTTGGGGAACTGGTGCCGCATAAGGGGCCGATGGCGAAGATCAGCGGCATGGCCGGATCGAACGGATCCAGCTGATAATAATTGCGCATCAGTCGCACGCCCAGGCCGCGACCGCCAAGATACTCTTCAAGAAGCGTCCGTGGAAGCTCTTCCCGACATGAGGTTCCCGTGGTCAGATCAACCTTGAGTATCGTGCCGTGCCAGCCATTCATAGCCGTGTGTCGTATGACGTAATTATTTCCTGCAGCTCCCGGGGTGTGTGGACAAAGTGGTCCGCTTCGATCAATTCGTCACGGTTTCCGTACCCCCAGGTGCAGGCAATGGAAAGAATATGTGCCCGTTTACCCGCTTCAATATCGTTGATGCTGTCGCCAACCATAACGCACTCGAACGGCGCACACCCCAGTTTTTCCGCTTCTTTCAACAGCGGGAGGGGAGATGGCTTACACTCCGGATAGGTGTTGCCGCCGCAGATGTTTTCAAACCGGTTATGAATGCCGAGTTCGCGAAGTATCAGCTTGCTCAGCTCCTCATGTTTGTTTGAAATAACCACCATCTTGATGTCGCGGGCGGCAAGTTCATGAAGCATTTCCATAATGCCGGGATAGAGGCGGCTTTTATCGGCGATGTGCTCTCCGTTAAACGCCAGAAACAGCTTGATAGCGCGGGTAATATCGGCGGGCGTTTGATCGGGCAAAACCTGTTCGATCAGATTGCGCGCCCCCTTGCCGACTTTCAGACGAACGGCGTCACCCGACAGTGGTGGCAGGGAAAAGGCGATCCTGATGTGGTTGACGGCATCGGTCAGATCTTCGAGCGAATCAACCAGAGTGCCGTCAAGATCGAAGAAAGCGGCCCGAATGGTCATGCAGACGGCGATTTCTTATCAGCTTTAGGAAATACGATCACGGGCGTTTTTGCGGCACGATAGAGGAGAAATGTCTTGCCCAAAATCTGGGCGACATCGGCCTGACACGCTTCGGCCAGGGCCTCGGAAGCTTCGTGCTTATCGAGCATGCAGCTCTCAAGGAGCTTCACCTTGATCAGTTCGTGATGGTCGAGTGAAGCATTGGCTTCGGCAATCAGAGCTCCTTCAATCTCTTTTTTGCCGATCTGGATGAGTGGTTTCAGCTTGTGCCCGAGGGCGCGCAGATGGCGTTTCTGTTTTCCGGTCAGCATAATGGTTGTAAGCTCCTGAGGGGTATGGATATTTGATCAAATCTATAACACATTGAGTGAGCCGCTGGCAATCATCCAGACACGGACAAAAGCCGTCCCAGTTCATCTGCCGAGGAAACAGGAGGGTAACAGGTTCCGGGCACGCAGAGGGAGAGGAGAGGGGGGGCAGAGGTTTTCTCGCTCCGGATGATCAGGTTGGGTATGGCGCTGCTGCGCAGAGTTGTGTTGAGTGCAAAGGCTTCCGGGGAGTCCGTATCCCCGGTGAATGATGCGATGGTCGGTTCCGAATCCAGAAGTTCCAGCACCTGTAACGCACCCAGATGCCCCAGCGGGATGCGTTGCAGGTCAGAGCATGCTTCGTTAAGCGCCGACCGGGCAGCATCACGCAGTTCCGGCCTGTCTGTGATCCATGCCAGACGGTACAGTACGTGGGCGGTCCGGGCGCGGGCAGATGGAGTCACCCCGTCATGATCGGATGAAACGCGGGTCGGCATCTGTTCGGCGTCGTGGCCGGTTTGGTTGAATTCAGCTGAATCAGGATCACGGAAAAGGTGCTGCATGGCATCGGCAAGCGTGCCCGCTTCATTCAGCCAGTTCCGGTCGAGCGTTGCTTCAAACAGATCAAGCAGCCCGCCGACCAGAAACGCATAGTCTTCCAGAAAGGCGGGGATTGCCGATGCTCCGTTCAGGTAACTGCGCACGAGCCTGCCGTCGCTCCGACGGAGATTGGCGAGGATGAATGATGCGGTCCGGACGGCGCCGGCAATGTACTCGGGTTTGCCGAATGTTATGCCGGCGGTGGCGAGTGCGGCAATCATCAGGCCGTTCCAGGAGGTGATGATTTTGTCGTCCCTGAGCGGACGAATGCGCTGTTCGCGCAACTCCAGAAGTTTGACGCGGCATTCTATCAGCGTTTCTGTTGTCTCCGTCACCGGTAATCCCTGCTGTGGGCAAAACTCGTCAACTGGTGTCGAAGCCGTGAGGATAGTGTGATCCTCAAAGTTTCCTTTGTCCGTCACCCCGTAATATTGGCAGAACAGCCTGGCGTCGGAGCCGAGACATATGTCGATGCTGTTCTTGTCCCAGAGATAAAACGTCCCCTCTTCTCCTTCGGAATCGGCGTCCAGCGCCGCGCAAAAGGCGCCTTCGGCCGATTGAAGCTCCCGCTCGACAAAAGTGATGATATCGTCCGTCATGGAGCGATAGAACGGATCTTTGGTGGCCAGCCACGCTTCGGTTGTTACCTTGGCGAGCATGGCCTGATCATAGAGCATCTTTTCGAAATGCGGCGCAAACCACCGATTATCAACCGAATAGCGGTGCAATCCGCCTCCTAGTTGATCCCAGATACCTCCGGAGCGCATCCGTCGCAGGGTATGGAGTGCCATCTCCAGTGCCGTATGGTTACCCGTCGTTCCCCGGTGAATCAGCCAGCTCAGGTACCCCGGCATCGGAAATTTTGGAGCGGCGCCAAACCCGCCGTAACGCGGGTCATAGATCCGTTTCAGCTGCGTGAGCGCTGTTTCGGCGGCAGCAGACAGATCTGGAGACACGGCGTATTCCGGGTGCGTTCGTGAACTCTCCAGCGCTGCCATAATTCCCTGACAATTTCGTTCGATTACGTCCGGTTGTTGCCGCCAGAGCGTGGCAATGTTGGCCAGCAGTTCCATGAGGCCGCTCATGCCGGATCGCCCCCGTTTGGGGAGATAGGTTATGGCCATGAACGGGTGCTTGTCCGGGGTCATGAAGATATTCAGCGGCCAGCCGCCGCTTCCGGTCAGCGCTTGAGATACGGCCATATAAAAATCGTCGATATCCGGGCGTTCCTCCCGGTCAACCTTGATACAGATAAAGTGGCGGTTCAGCAGGGCGGCAACATCGTTGTCCTCGAATGATTCGTGGGCCATGACGTGGCACCAGTGGCAGGTAGCGTAGCCGATGGAGAGCAGAATCGGCATACTTTCAGTGCGGGCTGCGGTAAAAGCAGCTTCGCCCCATTCATACCAGTTGACCGGGTTTTCTGCATGCTGCAGCAGGTAGGGGCTGCGGGCAAATATCAGGCGGTTGAACCGTTCCCCGCCGTCGGCGGGGAGGGTGGTTTTGTCAATGGCCATCAGAGTGGCGATATGGGAGGTGGCGTCGTGGCGATTCATAGGGCAGTATCTCACTTTCTCTTAGATTCCATAGTACAACGATATGATTGGAAATAGAATGAACCCTACTCCCCCAACATCCGGGCAAAGAAATCCGCTGCCAGATCCACCGGTTCTGCCGCTTCGCTGTTTGTGCTTCCCATAGCTCCATTCAGCAGATGTTCCGGAATCTCGTCCAGAAAACGGCTCGGTTTTTGCCCCTCGACCGCTCCGTATTTCCGGCGGGTCAGGCAGCGCGAGATGGTCAGATACCTGCGTGCCCGCGTAATGCCAACGTAGCAGAGACGGCGCTCTTCGGCCACGCTCGGGTCTTCTTCGATGGAACGCTTGTGCGGCAGCAGGTTTTCTTCCATACCGACCAGCCATACGTGGCTGAATTCGAGCCCCTTGCTGGAGTGGAGCGACATCAGCGTGACCGCGTTGGTTCCGTGCTCTTTGCCATCTTCAGCCGGTTTGTCTTCATCCATCAGCGAGATCCGCTCCAGAAATGCCGACAGAGTGGCGCGTGGCGTCTGGGCTTCGTATGCGGCAAGCGAGTTGACAACCTGCTCGATGTTTTCGATCCGTTTGCGCGCCTGGGGGGCGTCGTTCAGGGTACGGTACAGCTCATCCTCGATGCGCAGACGGTTGAACAGTGCGTTCACCTGCGCTCCCATATTGTGCTGGCTGAAACCGGCCATGACCTCTTTCATCATGACGTGAAATCCAGCCACCGTTTTTTTGCATGAGGAGGAGATCTCATCGATTTCATTCACCCGTCCGAGTGATTCGAAGAGCGGCACGTTATGGTTCATCGACCACTGGTTCAGTTTAATCAGGGTCGTATCGCCGATCCCCCGGCGGGGGAAGTTGATGATGCGAAGCAGCGATGCTTCATCCTCCGGGTTGTCGATCACTTTCAAGTAGGCGATGGCGTCCTTGACCTCCTTGCGTTCGTAGAACTGCTGGCCACCGATCACCACATAGGGAATCCTCTCAATGCGCAATTTTTCCTCAAAGGCCCTGCTCTGGGCGTTTGATCGGTACAGAATGGCCAAATCGGACCACCGCAGTTTGTCGCGGTACTGCTCCAGCATCATCTGCTCCACGACTTTGGCCGCCTCGTCCTCTTCGCTGTCGGCCACGATCAGGTCTATCTCGCGTCCTTTGCCGTCGGAGGTCCAGAGTGCCTTGTCGGTGCGGACCTTGTTGTTCTTGATGACGCTGTTGGCCGCCTCCAGAATGGCGCCGGTAGAGCGGTAGTTCTGTTCCAGTTTGATGGTGACGCAGCCGGGATGGTCCTGGGCGAAGTTGAGGATGTTCTGTACCTCGGCGCCGCGCCAGCCGTATATAGACTGGTCGTCGTCGCCGACGACGCAGATATTGCCATGTTTTTTTGACAAAAGCGAAATCATCAGGTACTGGGAGGCGTTGGTATCCTGGTATTCGTCCACCATGATGTAGCGGAAGCGCTCTTGCCAGTGGCTGAGAATGGCCGGACTGTCACGGAGCAAATGCACTGAGAGCATAATGATGTCGTCAAAGTCGATGGCGTTAAACCCCTTCAAGAGTTCCTGGTAACGGGGGTAGACCGCTGCGGTGGCAATTTCTAACGGGTCGTTCCTGTCCGGAGTGAATTCTTTCGGGCCGATCAGGCGGTTTTTCAGGGCGGATATTTTCCAGAGAATTCGGTCCGGGTCGATCTTTTTCGGGTCGATGTCCCGCTCGCGCACCGCCTGACGGATAACTCCGGCCTGATCCGAGGTGGAATAGATCGAAAAATTCGGTTTGAAGCCGAGCGAGCGGATATCCCGGCGCAGGATACGGACGCCGAGCGAGTGAAAGGTCGAAATAACGATCCCTTTGGAGAGACTGCCGGCCATGCCGAGCACGCGCTCGTTCATTTCCCTGGCAGCCTTGTTGGTGAAGGTGACTGCCAGGATACTGTCGGCCGGGATGTGCATATTTTTAAGGAGGTGGACGATGCGCGTGGTAATTACCTGGGTTTTTCCGGACCCGGCTCCGGCCAGGAGCAGCAGGGGGCCTTCGGTGGTATTGACGGCCCGTTGTTGTGGTAGATTGAGTTTCTTCATAGGGTAAGGTGTAACACAGATGGTGGACAGGTTGCAAATACGTCCAATTATTATAATTAAGTCAAATGGTTATATCTGGATTGGGGTGAACTGTTGCACCTTGTTTTGATTTATGTTACGAGGATATGTATGGATTTTACACAAGACAAAGGAGCTGTGAAAATGAAAAAACTGTTGTTGCCTGTTGTTGCGTTATGTTGCCTGACTCCGACCTTTGCATTTGCCACCCACCCGCTACTGACGGAGAGTGCCGAGACGGTAGCCCCCAAAGCGGTTGAGGCTGAAACTGCTATTGAATACGGGAAAAAATCCGGAGATAAACAATTCATACTTCAGGAGACGGTTACCGCAGGAGTTATTCCACACGTTGATGTGTTTATTGCACTGCCCTTTATATCCGGGGATGTTGATGGCTCTACCAATTCCGGCCTGAGCGACATCAGTATCGGTGCAAAGTGGAATTTCGGCCACGTGGATGCGTTTGCGCTTGCCGTTAAACCGGCGCTGTTGCTCCCTCTTGGGGATGACAAAAAAAATCTTGGTGAAGGTGGTGTCGGATTTGGCGCTACGCTGATCGCCTCTACGGAGCTGGCCAACAAGATCAGTATTGACGGCAATATCGGCTTGAAGCATCAGGATACTGGAGACGGTTCATACAACCGGTTCGATCTGTCCGTTGCCGGTAAATTTGATGAGACAGAACACCTGAAGGCGGTGGGTGAATTTGCGCTTTCAAATACGGACGAAAGCGGTTCGACATTTCAAGCGTATCTGGCGGCCGGTGCTATTTATGCGCTCCAGAAAAATCTTGATGTTGACCTGGGACTGCGCCTGGGGCTTACTTCAAAATCGGAAGATTTCAGACTTCTCGCCGGTGCTACGTATAAATTCTGATCAAACCCATATGGATTGATTTTGAAGCCGGGTTCGGAGAATTCTCCTTTCCCGGTTTTTTTATCGCACCATTCAAACACAATCTTCTTATAACCTGTTGCCGACATGGGAGTTATGCGGTACAACCAACCTGCGGTTTTACGATCTCTTTTCGATCCTGGAGGTTTCCCTTAGATGGCAACCACTCAAGACAAAAATAAACAATCTGCCAAAAAGCTGAAACGTTCTGAAGCATCCCCTGTCAAGACCATCCCCGTGAAAAACAAAAAAACAAAAGCAACGGCACCGGTTGCACATATAACGCTCGATGCAACTCCTGCCGTCAGCGCCCCGGTCTTTGATCTGCACGACAGCCAGTGGTATCTGAACCGGGAACTGACCTGGTTGTCGTTCAACCGCCGCGTGCTGCACGAGGCTGAGGATGAGCGCACACCACTTCTGGAGCGACTCAAATTCATCGCCATTGTCAGCGGTAATCTGGACGAGTTCTTTATGAAGCGTATTGGCGGTTTGAAACAGCAGATTGGGGCCGGGATGCGGGAATTGACGCTTGACGGCCGTACCGCGCGGCAGCAGGTGACCGAATGCTATGCCGAAATTCGTGATCTGGAAGCACGTAAGGAACAGCTGTTTCACGAAATATATGCTCAGCTGGAAGAAAAAAACATCCTGATCGAACGCCACGATGAATTGACTCCCAAGGAAAAGAAGCTGCTAAGAGAGTTTTACTATATCAATATATTTCCGCTTTTGACGCCGCAGTCAATAGATCCGGCTCACCCGTTTCCGTTTATCTCCAATCTGTCGCTCAATCTTCTGGTGTCTCTGCGCTATCCGAGGAGCAAACATAATTCACTGGTTCGGATCAAGGTGCCGATCGATGCCGGTACCCCCCGCTTTATCAGGGTCGGCAAAGGAGATCATTTCATCAGGCTGGAAGAGGTCATGATGAATAATCTGGATATGCTGTTTCCCGGCATGGAGATAGTGTCGTGTGAGCTGTTTCGGGTAACCAGAAACGCTAATACGGAAAAGAACGAAGATGAGGCCGACGACCTGATGGCGATGATCGAATCGGAACTTAAAGAGCGCAAGTTCGCCCCGATCGTACGGCTGGAGATAGGCAGCGGTATGGACCCGCTCCATCGTGGCCGTCTGGCGGCGGAACTGGAACTGGATGAAGCGACCGATGTCTTTGAAGTTCCCGGATTGCTGGCGATGCGGGATCTTTTTGAGCTGTCGGGGCTCGATTTTCCCCGACTGCACGATATGCCGCACCACCCGATAGATCATCCGCAGTTGCAAACTCAACAGAATATCTTCCATATCATCCGCGATGCCGGTGCAATACTGCTGCAGCACCCGTATGAATCATTTTCGACATCGGTCGAGCGTTTTCTGCGCGAGGCGGCGACCGATCCCAAGGTGCGCGGGATCAAGATGACGCTGTACCGTACTTCGCGCAAGAGCCGCATTATCGATGCCCTGATTCTGGCTGCGCATAACGGTAAGCAGGTTGCAGTTGTTGTCGAATTGAAAGCCCGCTTCGACGAAGCGACCAATATCAGTCTGGCGGAGCGGATGGAGGAGGCCGGGATACATGTGACGTATGGTGTCATAGGTTTCAAAACCCACTGCAAGGTCATCATGGTTGTCCGCCAGGATTATAACGGGTTACGCCGCTATCTGCATATCGGTACCGGTAATTACCACGCCGATACCGCCCGCTTGTACAGTGATGTCGGTCTGCTGACCTGTGATCCTGTTATTGCCGAAGATGTTACCGAGCTGTTTAATTTTCTTACGACCGGATTCATGCTCAAGCGCAAATATGTGAAGCTTGCTCCTGCCCCACGAATGCTGAAAAAAACGCTTTTGGAAAAAATCGAGCGTGAAATAAACCTGCACAAAACAGCTGGCGGCGGAGCAATTCAGTTCAAGATAAACGCGCTTGAAGATGGCGATGTGGTGCGGGCCCTGTACCGGGCTTCGATGGCGGGTGTCAAAATAGATCTGGTTGTCCGGGATACCTGCCGTCTGCGGCCCGGCATTCCGGGGCTTTCCGATACTATCCGGGTTGTCAGCGTGGTGGGGAGGTTTCTGGAACATGCCCGTATCTATTATTTCCGTAATGGCGGCTCAGAAGAATATTTCATCGCTTCGGCGGATGCGATGAAGCGCAATCTGGAAGCACGGGTCGAGATCCTCTGCCCGGTTGAACCGCCCGAACTGACCAGAGAGCTGCGGGTGATCTTCGAGACACATCTGGCGGATCAGCGTTCTGCCTGGGATATGCAGTCGGATGGCAGTTACCTGCAACGCACGGCTGCCGACAGTGAAGGGGAGGGGAGTCATCAATTACTGATTTCCCGGGCCAAATTACGGGAGAAGGAATCTCTCAAGCAGAAGAAAAATTCGAAGAAGAAAAGCTGAATCCTGAATCCGTGATACCTGTAACGGTAGGGATCCGGCCCTTTCCGGCGTTTCGGTCTTACGGTGTCGCTGATTCAGAGGGTTTCAAGCCGGAGGCCTTTATTCGTGCCTTTATCTCCCGCCCCTTGAGTCCGTATTTCTCCATCAGGCGGTAGAACGTTCTGCGGGGGATGTCCGCACGTTGCGCCGCCTGTGAAATATGTCCGTTTGCCTCGGCAAGGTATTGCTGGATAAGCTCTTTTTCCACTATGCCGACATGCCGTTCGCGGGCTGCCTGAAAGGACGTCTGTATTGCGGACTTATCCCTGTTTCCTTCCGCCGGATAGAATTCGGAAAACGAGTGCGGCAGATGCTCCAGGCGTATGGTATCGTCAAGAGTAAGTACCGCGGCCCGCTCGATGACATTCTGCATTTCCCTGATATTTCCGGACCACGGATAGTGCGACATGGCCTTGATCGCCCGCATTTCTATGCTGACGATTTTTTTATTCAGCTTGGCGCCGGCTTTCTCCAGAAAATGCTGGGCGAGCAGCGGAATCGATTCGACCCTGCTGCGAAGTGGAGGGGTGGTAATGGTAAAAACATTCAGACGATAATAAAGATCTTCGCGGAACCAACCCTGCTTGATCCCATCTTCCAAGTTTTTATTGGTCGCTGCGATCAGGCGTACATCCACTTTTTTTGCAGTAGTCCCGCCAACCGGCCTTACCTCGCCACTATCAAGCACCCGCAGCAGTTCCGCCTGGAGCTTCGGAGTTATGTCGCCGATTTCGTCCAGGAATATGGTGCCGCCGTCCGCAGCTTCGAACAGACCGATCTTATGGGCGTCCGCGCCGGTAAATGCCCCTTTACGGTGGCCGAACAGTTCGCTTTCAAGCAGTGAATCGGTAATGGTTGTGCAGTTGACCGTTACGAGCGGTTTGTCATTTTTTTTTGCTGTAGCGATGGATGGCCCGGGCAATCAACTCCTTACCGGTGCCAGACTCGCCCCGGATCAGTACGGTTGTAGGAGTCGGCCCGACCTGTTTGATCAGGTCAAGCACTTCACGGGTTTTTCGGTCGGTGCCGATGATGAATTCATCACCATACTCCCGGTTCAATTCCCGTTTGGCCAATTCGTATTTCTGGATGAGTCGACCCCGGTCTTCTTCGAGCTGCTGGAGGTTATACGGCAGGCACATTTCAAGATTGGCAAGCCCCTGATGCACTGCCACGGAGTATTCGCGGCATGTTTTATAGCCGCAGGCGCTGCAATTCAGTTCATCTTTCTGGGTGTATTTGCTGGTAGAGTTAAGTATTTTCGTGATATCGGCCGACTTGGGGGTGTTGAGCTTGACAAACCGGTTGGCAAATGAACGCGCCAGGTGCGGGGTAATCTTCATCTCCAGATAGTGAGAGGCGGTAGCGTACGGAACAGCGCTTCTGAAATGGGAAATGACCAGATTCCTTTTGAAAAAACTGGTAAGTTCCTGGCTCATGCCGGGACCGCCGATACAGCCGTTATAGCAGAATCGAATGTCGGCGATTTGGGGCGTAATGCGTCCTTGAGCCAGGTCGCTGATAATCTCCATGACGTTTACTTCACCCGTAGCGGTAACGATTTTGCCGTCCAGCAGGTCGGTGACGATGGGAAGAACCCGGAACGAACCCTCGGTAATCGGAAAGAGACGCCCCAAATACGGTTCAATGCCGTCGAACGAACTTTCGGCGAGGGTGGCAATATCGATTGAGCGGCTTTTGAACAGGCTGCTCAACTCCCGCCACGTCAACACGATATCGATGGCCCCCCTGACCTCTTCGGATTCTATCTCCAGTTTAGCGCCGTTACATGAACTTATGTAGGCCACCTTCACCTCGGCTCCCAGTACCCCTTTCAGAAAGCGTCCCATTGCAACCATCGGCGAGACAACTTCGATAAGATTGTTGATCAGTTTCGGGTAATGCCGCTCAATGAGATCGACAATTGCCGGACAGTGGGATGAAATAAGCGGGATACCGGCAGTTTCTATGGCGCTGGCATACTCGACGGCAACCAGTTCGACGCCATATGCCCCCTCATGAACTTCGGCACAGCCGAGCTCTTTCAGTCCCGCTACCAGTTGCCCGGGAGATGCGTTATGGAAAAACGCCGGGAAATCCCCCCCCAGCACGGCAACGACCAGTTGACCCGATGTGAGCAGCCGTTCCATTGCCGCTATCTTGTCGTTAAATATTTTTGCCTTCTGCGGGCAATTATTCACACACGTGCCGCATCCTATGCAGCGTTCATGGATGATCTCGGTATGGCTTGTTTCTCCCTTGATTGCTTTCACCGGACAGCTGCGGACGCAGGTGTAGCATTTGCGGCATTTATCCTTAAGCGTCAGTATTGATGCCATAACCCCTCACCTGTCGAGATTGTCCCTGTATGATGGATGGGAACGGAGACTCTAATTTTGTGTCAGTAGCGGCACAATAAATAATAAATGCGTCAATTGTGGCGCAAACTGCAGCTCAGCAGAACGGATTTGAACGAAAAATCGTAAATAAATCTCATCCGCAAAACTATGTTCCATTATTATGAATGATTTTTTGATCTGATTCTAGTTGTAGAACACGTTTTCTGCAAGAAATATACGTTGTACCGTTGATATTGTGCCGAATATGGCCCAAATTGTAATAATAGACATAGGGAATATTTATCAAAAACAGTTTGTAATGTTATAATACGTCATTATATTATGCTGTTGCATAGCGTGATCTGTTAAAATATGGAAGTCTCTTTATTGGCATATTTTGTGCTATAAAAAGGCGTTTGTATATTTGTTGCTACCATGTATGTGTGGATAAGTTGCCATAGGCGTCAGACGCAACATTACCCCATAAGAAAGGGAGGTCTTGGATGAGCGAACAAAGAGTGGACACCGAAGTTGATTCGGTCAAGCAACGCGGCGATGTAAACCAGGATTCTGAAAAGCGGGAGTTTTCCGTGGGAGAAATTCTCAGAAAACGCGGGGTGACCCGGCGTGATTTTCTCAAGTTCTGTTCGGCAATGACGGCAGCCATGTCGCTGCCGGCTACGTTTGCTCCAACGGTTGCCCAGGCGTTGGACGAGGTGAAGCGTCCGACACTGGTCTGGCTGAATTTCCAGGACTGCACCGGTGACAGCGAGGCGCTGCTCCGTGCCGCCAACCCTACCGTTGGCGAAATTATCCTCGATATTCTTTCGGTGGATTACCATGAGACGATCATGGCTGCCGCCGGACATCAGGCCGATGAAGCGCTGGAAAGTACCATTACCAAGTACAAAGGGAAGTACCTCTGTGTCGTCGAGGGTTCAATATCCATGAAGGATGACGGTGTGTACGGCTGCACCAGCGGCAAGACGCATCTGGAAATCGCCCGGCGGGTTTGCGGCAGCGCTTTGGCCACCATCGCCATTGGTACCTGTGCCTCCTACGGCGGCATTGCCGCTGCTACTCCCAATCCGACCGGTGCCGCCGGAGTCAAGGATGCCGTGCCGGGCGCTACCGTCATCAATCTGCCCGGCTGCCCGTGCAACGCAGATAACCTGACCGCGACGGTCGTTCATTACCTGGTGTTCGGCAAGATTCCGGCTATGGACAGCAAGGGACGGCCGCTGTTCGCCTATGGCAAGCGGATTCATGATAACTGCGAGCGCCGCCCGCACTTCGATGCCGGACAGTATGTCGAACATTGGGGCGACGATGCCCATAGAAAGGGCTTCTGTCTTTATAAGATGGGGTGCAAGGGGCCTGCCACGTTCCATAACTGCCCGACCCAACGGTACAACGAAAAGACCAGTTGGCCGGTTGCTGCCGGTCATGGCTGTGCCGGTTGTTCCGAACCGAATTTCTGGGATACCATGTCGCCGATGTACCGTCGTCTGCCGAATGTTCCCGGTTTCGGCATCGAGGCGACTGCCGACAAGATCGGTCTCGGCCTGGTGGCGGGCGCCGGTGCGGCCTTCGCTGTTCATGGCGCACTGAATGCGCTGCGCAAAGACAAAGAACCTGAAGAAAAAAAGGAGGGATGATATATGGCCAGGATTGTTGTAGATCCGATTACCAGAATTGAGGGGCATCTTCGCATTGAAGCCGAGATTGAAGGCGGATACATAAAAGATGCCTGGAGTTCCGCTACCATGTTCCGTGGCATCGAGAAAATTCTCCGCGGCCGTGACCCCCGTGATGCCTGGTTCTGGACGCAGCGTTTCTGCGGCGTCTGTACCACAGTTCATTCAATAGCCTCCATCCGGGCTGTTGAAGACGCACTTAAAATCAAGATTCCACCCAATGCCCAGCTGATTCGTAACATCATCATGGGCATCCAGAATGTGCAGGATCATGTTATCCATTTTTATCATCTGCATGCGCTCGACTGGGTTGATATTACCTCCGGGCTGAAGGCCGACCCGGTTAAAACGGCTGCTTTGGCCGCGTCTCTGTCCGACTGGCCCAATAACTCGGCTACCTATTTCAAAGGGGTACAGGATAAGGTCAAGGCGTTTGTTGCCTCCGGCCGCCTCGGACCGTTTGCCAACGCCTACTGGGGACATCCCGCCTACAAGCTGCCGCCTGAAGCCAACCTGATGGCTACGGCCCATTATCTCGAAGCGCTGGAGTGGCAGAAAGATGTCATCAAGATTCACGCGATCCTCGGGAGTAAGAACCCGCATCCCCAGACGTTCCTGGTCGGGGGCATGTCGATTCCGATCGATCCGGATTCCCAGAACGCCCTCAATGCCGATAAGCTGTTTGAAATAAAGCGGTTACTTAAAAAGGCGCAGGATTTTGTCGAGAAAGTGTACATCCCCGACCTGCTGGCGGTTGCCTCGTTCTACAAGGAGTGGGCCGGTATCGGCGGCGGCGTCGGCAACTATCTGTCATACGGCGAATTCCCCGATGCCAACGGCAACCTCTGGTTCCCTGCCGGAGCGATTCTGAACAAGGATCTCTCCAAGGTAATTCCGGTTGATCAGGGTAAAATTGCCGAGTATGTCGATCATTCCTGGTTTGAAAACACGGCCGGCGCCGGAAAGGGTCTGCATCCGTTTGAAGGTGAGACCGAGGTGCGGTATACCGGACCGAAGCCGCCGTACCAGAATCTTGATACCGATGCGAAGTATTCATTCGTGAAGTCGCCGCGCTATGAAGAGAAATCGATGGAAGTCGGCCCCCTGGCCCGTATTCTGGTGGCCTACGCTTCCGGACATAAAGAGACCAAGGCGGTTGTGGATCTGGTGCTCGGCAAGCTGGGAGTCGGCGCTCCGGCCCTGTTCTCGACGCTGGGACGTACTGCCGCCCGCGGCATCGATTGCCTGCTGGTTGCCCAGCAGACACCGAAGTGGCTGGATGAACTGATCGGCAATATCTCCAAGGGTGACTACCGCATCCACAATAACGAGAGCTGGGACCCTGCCACCTGGCCCTCAGAAGCCAAAGGGTACGGCTTCCATGAGGCTCCCCGCGGCGCACTCGGCCATTGGATCAAGATCAAGGACCAGAAGATTCTCAATTACCAGGCGGTCGTTCCGTCAACCTGGAATGCGTCCCCGCGTGATGCCAAAGGGCAACGCGGGCCGTATGAGGCCGCGCTGGTCGGTACGCCGGTGGCTGATCAGAATAAGCCGCTTGAGATCCTGCGCACCATTCACTCCTTCGACCCCTGTCTTGCCTGCGCCGTCCATGTGATGGACGTTAACGGCAATGAGGTGGTTAAGGTAAAGGTGTCCTAACAAGGAGGGAAGCCATGCCGAATCAAGCAAAATTCAAACGCTATATCTGGGAACTGCCGGTCCGCTGGAACCACTGGACCAATGTTTTGTGCATCGTTGTCCTGTCTGTGACCGGTTTCTTTATCGGAACCCCCGTTTCCTTCGGACAGTCAGCATCCGACTTTACCATGGGGTGGATCCGGTTCTTCCACTTTACCGCCGCCTACCTGTTTGCCGTCAGTGTGATCTGTCGCATAATCTGGTCGTTTATCGGCAACAAATATTCCGGATGGCGGGAATTCTTCCCTTTTGCCACCGCCGAGGGGCGGGAAAAAACCATCAAAATGCTGCGCTATTATATGTTTATCGATAAGGATGTGCCTGAGACGGTCGGACATAATCCGCTGGCGACCTCTGCGTACGTGGTCTTGTTCAGCATCTATTCGCTGATGATCCTTACCGGGTTCTCACTGTATGCCGAGCATGCGCCCGGTTCTCCGATGTTCCGGATACTTGGTTTCATGTACGCGATCTTCAGCAACCAGGGGATACGTCTGGTCCATCATGCCAGTATGTGGCTGATCTTCGGTTTTATTATTAACCACATCTACAGTGCCTGGTTGATGGACATCAAGGAACATGGCAGTGAAATTTCAAGTATGTTCAGCGGGTACAAGTTTACGGTGAAAAAAGAGAAGTAACTGTGTAAAGATGGGAACAGTAAAAAGCGGGGCATGCCATGTGGTATGCCCTTTTGCTTGCGAGGGATGTCCTCTAATGCCCCATACCGTCGCCTTCCGGTGCGTGTGACGGGCGCTTGAGCAGGAGCAGCAGCGGGATGATGACCAGGAAGGCGAGGCCGATGATGAAGAAAATGCGGTTGAAAGCCAGCGACCCGGCTTGACGGCGAACGGCTCCGTACATCATGCCGAGCGCTGTGGTGTCCGCCTGGGAGGCGTTGATCCCTTTGGCAATTAACGCCTGTTTCAGAGCGGCAAAGCGAGTTTGCCACGTTGGGTTGTACGGGTTGATGTGGGCAACGAGGGTGGTCTGGTAAAACTGTTGATACCGTGCCAGAAGGGTCGCGGCGAGAGCGATGCCGACGCTGCCGCCGATGTTGCGCAGCAGGTTGAATATGCCGGTGGCATTACCCATCTCCGTGCGGGAGATCGAGGCGAGCGTAACGGTGGTAAGCGGCACGAAGATCATTGCCAGTCCAAAACCGAGTACGATGCGGGGCCAGGTGTAGTTCCAGAAGGCGCCTTCAAGGTTAAGCCCCTGCATGATGAACATGGATGTTGCGCCGAGCAGCAGACCGCAAAAGACGATCTTGCGGCCGTCCCGTTTGGCCAGGGCTGCGCCGATCAGCGGCATGGTGATGAGTGTTGCCACGCCGCCGGGCGCCATGACCATGCCGGCATCGGTGGCCGAATATCCCATCAGCGTCTGCAGGAACAGAGGGATCAGCATGATGGAGCTGTAGAGTGCGAAACCGACCACGAACATGATCAGATTGCCGGCGGAAAACGATACGCTCTTGAACAGGCGCAGGTTGACGATGGGGTGTTCGTGGGTCAGTTCAACCCAGATCAGCGCGATCAGGGATGCCACCGTAATAACGGCAAAGGCGATAATGAACGATGAATTGAACCAGTCCTCCTGCTGCCCCTTGTCCAGCATGATTTGCAGTGATCCCATGCCGGCAACCAGCAGAAACAGTCCCCAGTAGTCGATCTTGAACGACTCGGCCTTCTGGCGCAGGTACGCCGGGTCGAAGATGAAAAAGGCGCACATGATCATGGCGACGATGCCGACCGGAAGATTGATGTAAAAGATCCAGCGCCAGTTCATGTTGTCGGTGATCCATCCACCCAGGGCCGGGCCGACAATCGGGCCGAACATGGCGCCGACTCCGAAGATGGCCATGGCCATGCCGCGCTGGCTGGGGGGGAATGTTTCCATCAGAATCGCCTGGCTGATCGGGATTAATGCCCCCCCCGCCGCCCCCTGCAGAACCCGGAAAAATATCAGCATTGCCAGGCTGGGCGAGGCGCCGCACGCCAGTGACGCCATTGTGAACAGCACGATGCAGGTCATGAGAAAACGCTTGCGTCCGAACATGCGCGACAGCCAGCCGGTCATGGGGAGTACCACGGCGTTGGCCACCAGATAGGAGGTCAAAACCCAGGTAACCTCGTCGGTACCGGCGTTGAGGCTCCCCTGCATGTGCGGCAGGGCCACGTTGGCGACCGAGGTGTCGATGATCTCCATAATGGCGGGGAGCATGACGGTAATGGTGATCAGCCATTTATTAATGTCTCTGTCTCTGCCTTCGTTCATTTAAAACGGGTTCATTTCCTTGAACACGTCGCTACTTGACCTTCCGGTAAGCACGACTGGGACAACACTCATGCCTACGCGCAGCAACCGTTCCGGATCGGAATTTTTATTGATGGTTATCTTGACCGGCACCCGTTGTACAACCTTAACGTAGTTTCCGGTGGCATTTTCGGGAGGGAGCAGGGAAAAGGCCGCGCCGGTCCCGGCCATGATGCTGTCCACCGTACCGCTGAACGTTTTTCCCGGATACGCATCGACGGTGAACTCGACTTTTTGTCCCGGTTTCAGCCAGGTGATCTGGCGTTCCTTGTAGTTTGCGGTGATCCAGGCGTCCTGCAACGGCACCAGCGCCATGAGCGGTTGTCCCGGCTGGATATTGACGCCGGTTTCTATCGACTTACGTGTGATGTAGCCGTCCCGGGGGGCATATACTTTGGTGTACGAGAGCTGTAATTTTGCTTCGTCCAGTTGCGCTTTACGCTGCATGATTCTGGCCTTATTGCCTGTCTTGAGTGCCAGGCCGGCTTCCGCCTGAAAGCGCTTGTACGCTTCCTCCGCCTCTTTCAGTTGTGCTTCACAGACCCGTTTGGCGGTTGTTACGCGATCAAGCTGCTCTTTTGGCAGTACGTCGCGGCGGTACAGTTTTTCGGCACGATTCAGGTCTACCACCGCCTGATCGAAGCGGGCCTTGGCCGATTGCAGCGCCGCCCGCGCTCCCTCTGCCTTCATCTGTTCGCCGCCGGATTCGTTTTCAGCCATGCCGACCCCGGCTGCCGCCTGTGCCATGGCGAGTTTATAGTCGCTGGCGTCGATTTCCAGCAGCAGATCGCCCCGTTTGACAAACTGGTTGTCGTTTACCAGTACCCGCGCCACCGTGCCGGAAACCCTGGCCGACACCGGTACCGTACGAGCCTCGATAAAGGCATTGTCGGTCTCGATATGGGTTTTGCTGGTGATAAACATCTTCAGCCCGAACCATCCGCCGACAACGATGACGGTGAGCAGAACAACCAACCCTTTGATCTTTTTATTGCCGCCACTTTTTGGCGATGCGTTCTGGGCTGTGTCGTTCGAGCTTGGTATTGCTTCAATCTGTTCGGTGTTGGTCTCTTCCATATATTGAATCCCCTAATTGTTCTGGCAAGAGCTAAAATGCATTTCGATCGTAGGGGTGAAGCATGTTTCATCTGCTTCGCCCCTGCGATAATTCGTTATAATTCGCCCCTGGCGCGTTTTATCCGTGCCATTGCCATCTCGTAGTCAAAAATTGCCTGAAAATATTCAGTTCTGGTCTGGGTCAGAAGGGTCTGTGCGTCAATTACGTCGGTGGCGGTTCCTACCTGTTCCTGGTAGCGATCCTTGTTGATGCGCAGATTTTCTTCTCCCTGCTTGATAGAGGTCTCGGTGACGGCAATCCGCTCCTTCGCGACTTTGGCGTCATTGACCGCGGTGCGGTATTCAAGAGCGAAATCTGATTCCATCTGGCGGAGATGTTCAAGGGAACGGGAACGGTTTTTGACCGCCTGATTGAAACGCGATGTGGTGGCATATCCGTCAAAGAGATTGATCTTGAGCCCAACGGTGGCAGCCATGATGGTCTGTTCCTTGACCTTGTCGTTCTGAACATAATCGAGACCGGCCTTGGCAAATATTTCGGGATAATAGCCGGTCTTATTTTCTTTGACCGCCAGTTCATCGGCATCGACACGTTTTCGCTGTGCCTTGATCTCGGCCCGTTCGGCAACCGCCTCCCGTGCAGTCTTATCCTGATCCGTAAGGTTGATTTTGGTCTCCTCGACCAGTTCCGTGCGGGATTCCGGTGGTTCTCCAATCTGGTTGTTCAGATCCAGCCAGGCGTTGTCCAGACGGTTAGCCACCTCCAGGCGGCGCTGCTTGCTTCTCGATAACTGCACCTCGGCCTGGAGCACGTTATTACGGGTCACTACCCCTTCCTCGAACAAAACCTGCGCCATCCGAAGGTGGTCGGTCATCTGCGTCACCTCTTCGTCGGCCGCCTTCAGAAGTTTTTGTCCCTGAAGGATCAGGAAGTAGGAGGTTACTGTTTGCAGGAACAGGTTCTGTTCCTGGTATTTGTAGCCGATTCTGGTTGCCTCGCGGTTCGCCTCGGCGCGGGCGGAGCGGGCGCCGGTACGCCCGAAGTCGTACAGGGTCTGGGTTATGCCGAGGCTTAAGAATCCGTAGTCCGCTTCCTGGGTTGCAAGGGTGCCGGAGGGGGTGGAAATGGATTGTGGCGCCTGCTGGGCGGTGAATCCCGCCTGGATATCCACGCGAGGAAGATAGCCGCTCCGGTTGGCCTGTACGTTATCGACGGCGATCTGCTCGTCAATGGCCGCTATTTTCAGTATCCGGCTGCTTGCGCTTCTTTTTGCCAGGGCATCAGCTAGAGTGAGTGTCTCGCCGTGGGCGGATGATACTGAAATAAAGAACAGCAGCACGTAAATAATGGTGGATCTCATATGAAATACCTCAACCGTTTCAATGCCGGATTTTCTCCAACAGCATAATTAATGTCTGGTGCTCTTCC
>CAIYZD010000830.1 GCA_903930585.1 uncultured Geobacteraceae bacterium
ATATCTATATCAGCCAACTTAAAACCATATGCTCTGCCCTGCATGTCGGACTTCCCTTCACATCCTTTAAGAAGTTTGATCTGTTCATGCACGACAGCACAAATATATTTGAGCTGTAACTTTTTGTTATGGGGCATCTGGATGACTCCAGTGCCCCCAATATGTAGTATCAGATGCGGGGGATCGGCTGCCAATATGCCAACAAATTACCTTTACTCCATACAGGATTTCTCAAGATTTTTAATTGTATGGTTATTATGAACAGTCGGAATAAAAGTAACGGTTTTCCACCGTCTCCAAGTGATGCCATTCTGGAAAGTATCTCCGATGGGGTATTTACTGTTGATCTTGATTGGAACATCACGTCGTTCAACCGCGCAGCAGAATTCATTACCGGTGTAAACCGTAAGGAAGCTATTGGCAGACAGTGCTCGGAAGTGTTTCGCTCAAGCATGTGTGGTGATACGTGTTCGCTTCAGCAGACGGTGAAGACCGGAAAACCTGTCATAGGTACATCTGGTTATATCATAAATGCAGAAGGAAGACGCATTCCTATCAGTATTTCCACTGCAGAGTTGCGGGGCTCTGATGGTCAGCTAGTTGGAGCTGCTGAAACATTTCGGGATCTCTCCGAAATTGAGTCCCTTCGCAGTGAACTGGCGGGGAAGTTCCAACTTGGCGAACTTACCAGTCGAAGCCAATTGATGCTGCGTTTGTTTGAGGTTTTGCCCGCCATCGCCTCAAGTCCCAGTACTGTGCTAATCCTTGGTGAAACCGGAACAGGTAAAGAAGTGATGGCCCGAGCCGTTCATTCACTTAGTCCCCGCAAGCGAGGACCTTTCATAGCTGTTAACTGTGGGGCCTTACCTGATACCCTTCTTGAATCCGAGTTATTCGGCTACAAGGCGGGTGCATTTACCGGGGCGAACAAGGATAAGCCTGGACGATTTGCAATGGCAAAGGGGGGAACCCTGTTTCTTGATGAAATTTGTGAGGTGAGTCCAGCGCTTCAAGTGAAGTTGCTACGGGTACTTCAGGAAAGAACATACGAAGCATTGGGTGCAACTCGCTCAGAGGTTGCTGATGTTAGAATTTTAGTAGCTACTAACAAGGATTTGGCCGAACAGATGCGTAATGGACTGTTTCGGGAGGATCTGTACTACCGCATTAATGTTGTTCGCCTGGAACTGCCACCGCTTCGAAGGCGAAAAGAAGATCTTCCACTTTTGGTGGAACAGTTCATTCATCGTTTCAATCGACTTCAGCAGAAAAATCTGCAAGGAATCGCCCCAGAAGCATTATCGCTACTCATGGCCCATGATTGGCCGGGAAACATCCGCGAACTTGAAAACGCAATTGAGCATGCCTTTATTCTCTGCAACTCTGGCCACATCAGTCTCGCTCATTTGCCCAAAATATTTACGGCTCGCGTATCGACTATAGACGCAGATATTGATATTCGTTCTGCCCGCAATACTCTCGACATCAATACAATCTTAGCCGCACTGCGTCGCAACTCGTTCAACCGTTTGGCTGCAGCAAAAGAGTTAGGTATTCACAAAACCACGCTTTTCCGTAAAATCAAGAAATTAAATTTAACTCTTCCCGACCAGGATGGCCGTTCCGAAAATAAACCGTCAAATCACAAGTGAAACGTTGGAAACAACGGAAAGTGACCATCCGGTTCAAAAAGCATTTCGTCTCACTGAACTTGGAGTAAATACGTTGGTATGTGGTGCAATCTCAAAGTCTCTAAATGAGATCCTTTCCGCTTCTGGGATACGGGTGATATCTTTCGTTGCAGGTGAACTGCAGGAGGTAATTAAGGCGTGGCATATGGGCAACCTGGAACCGGACGTCTATAAAATGACAGGCTGTAAAGTCCGTATTTTTTATCGGGGGACGACACTGGCGGGAGTACTGAAAAAGAAATATAAGGCCTCAGGTATTCCATGCATGGAAAAGACCGATATCAGAAAACTCAGCCCCGAAACACAGTATGAGCTTCGTAAGCAGGCTATTCGCCTTCGCAAGAAAGGTAAGTCCAACCAGGAAATAGCAGATATTGTTTGCCTTTGCCCGACCCATATCAGCACTATCTGGCAACGTTACAAAAAGGGTGGCATCGACGCCCTGAAGCCTAAAACAAGGGGCCGGAAGTATGGCGAACAACGTAATCTTACTGCGGAACAGGAGGCAGCAGTAGTAAAGCTATTGGTAGATAAAACACCTGACCAGCTGAAGCTCCATTTTGCACTCTGGACTCGTGATGCAGTACGCCTTGCCATCGAGAAAGAGCATGGCGTTGAATTGCCTCTTCGTACTATCAGTGATTATCTTAAGCGGTGGGGTTTTACTCCCCAAAAACCTACAAAACGGGCCTATGAGCAGAAACCTGAGGCAGTGCAAGAATGGCTTGAATCGACCTATCCGAGCATTTCTGCCAAAGCCAAGCAGGAAAAGGCCGAAATTCACTGGGGTGACGAAACTGCCATTCACAACGATGCCTACAACGTCAAAGGTTTTGCTTCCAAAGGTAAGACTCCGATTGTTAGACTCACAACCAAACGGTGCGGTATCAATATGATTTCTTCAATAACAAATCAGGGCAAAGTACGATTCATGCTTTACAAGGAGACAATACCATCCAAGGTTTTTATCAAGTTTTTGTCTCGCTTGGTAAAAGACACCAAAAACAAGGTTTTCCTGATCTTGGATAATCTCCGGGTGCATCACAGTAAAGTTGTCGCAGACTGGCTGGAAAAGCACAAAGAGCGGATAGAAGTATTCTATTTATCATCGTATTCTCCGGAATTAAACCCTGATAAATATCTCAATGGCAACCTCAGACACAAGGTGCGCTCAGGTATTCCAGCCAGAACAGAGAAAGACCTGATCAAAAAAACTCGCTCATTTATGAGGACACTTCAAAAGCGTCCGCAGCATGTACAAGGTTACTTCAAACATCCATCGGCCGCATATGCCGCTTGATTTGACTGATTAATCACCGAAGCAATAACTTATTTAAAGTGATGGGGGTACGATGCTTTACGAAAGTGAGAGTCTATTTAAGGATGTTATCTTATCAATAGCAGAAGGTATTTTTGTATTAAATGAAGCCGGTGAAATTACTTTTATGAACCCGGAAGCAGAGCGCCTTTTGGGGTGGAGTGCGGATGAACTGGTAAATAAAAATGCCCATGATATTATCCATTGTCACAATGTGGATGGTTCTTTTTTAACTCTTGAGCAATGTCAGATGCGAAATGTTATAAGGACAGGCAAACCCTATTGTTCTGCCAATGATCTATTTACTCGAAAAAATGGCAGTATCTTTTCAATATCTGTTTTATGCAGTCCTATAATGGAAGGTGATAAAATTGTAGCATCGGTTACTGCATTTCGTGACATTACTGAATTAAAAAGTACAGAAGCAGCATTACGTAAAGCACATGACGAATTGGAGGAAAAAGTCAAAAAAAGGACAGCAGATTTGATAACGCTAAATCAAGAACTGGAAAATAGATCCCAGAATCTTGAGGAGCTTAATACTACGCTAAAAGTTCTGTTACGGCAGAGAGACCATGACAAAAATGAACTGGAAGAGCGTGTTTTTTCAAATATAAAAA
>CAIYZD010000831.1 GCA_903930585.1 uncultured Geobacteraceae bacterium
ACCGAGCTGCGAATAGCCCATCTTTTTGAAGAAAACAGTACTCTTCTCAACGAGGGTGCCCCTGATTTTCTTATTAAAGACAGGAATAGAGCATTGGCAGAATTCCAGCGGATGGGAATTCCTCACAGAAGACTGGAGAATTACAAGTACACGGATCTTACCAGACTTTTTGCCCTGGAGAACTACCATCGGGCCTTCCGTCCCACTTCCTTCGACTTCGATATGCAAGAGGTCTTTACCTGCGATGTGCCGGAATTCGATACGCACGTCCTGTTCCATGTGAACGGCTGGTATTTCGAAAAGAATAAGACCAGTCAGTTTCCTGAGGGGATGGTCATCAAAAGTATGAAACGGGCATTCCAAGAAAATGCTGACCTCGTTGAGAAATATTACGGTCAAATTGCCGACGTCTCCAAAGATCCACTCGTGGCACTCAACAGTGCTTTCTCCCAGGATGGAATATTCATATATGTGCCTGATAATTTGATTATTGAAAGGCCAATCCAAATCATTGACCTGCTTCGGAGCGATGAGGATCTTTATGTTACACAGCGTAACCTGATCGTTGTTGGAAAGAATGCTCAGGTTAAACTCATGTTCTGCGACCATACCCTTGCCGTTCACAGTTACATTGCCAACTACCTGACTGAAGTGCACATGCATGCCGAATCCTGCGTGGATATTTACGGTATTCAAAATCAGCACAACGGGACCGCCTACCTCAACGGCATATTTGTTCACCAGGAGAAAAATTCGCAGCTTATTACCAATACCATTTCATTGCATGGTGGCATCACCCGGAATCATCTGCATGTGGATCTGCAGGGAGAGCATGCCAACGCAGCCCTGTTCGGACTGGCACTGACTGACAAGGACCAGCACTGTGATAACTATACATCGATTGAGCATGCTGCGCCCGGCTGTCATAGCAACCAGATCTTTAAAAATATCCTGGACGATAATTCTACCGGAGCATTTACTGGAAGGATTCATGTGATGCCGGGTGCAAAAAAAACGGAGGCCTATCAGCGAAACAACAGCGTTCTGCTGACCAAAGTTGCCAAAATGAACACGAAGCCTCAACTGGTCATCGACAACGACGATGTGAAATGTTCGCATGGTGCGACGGTCGGACAGGTCAATGAAGAGGCGCTGTTTTACCTGCAGACCCGTGGCATCAATGAAATGGAGGCTCGGCTGATGCTTATGTTCGCCTTTGCCCACGAAGTATTGGCTAACATAAGGGTTGAACAGCTACGTCAGAGCATCGACAGACTGGTCAACAATAGATTGAGGGGTGAAGTTTCACGCTGCCACGATTGTAAACTCGAGTGCATCAGGTAATTTAATTCACGAAAATGAGTATCAACTACCAGGATATCAGGAAGGATTTTCCGATCCTCGACCAGAAAGTCAACAAGCGTCCGTGGGTCTATTTTGACAATGCGGCGACTGCCCAGCGGCCTGTTCAGGTCATTGAAAAAATTCGTGAATTTTCTGTCAGCACCAATGCCAATATCCATCGGGGTACCCATTATCATGCCATCAGGACAACCGAAGCTTACGAAAATGCACGCGATATTGTAAGGGATTTCATCCACGCAGGTGAGCGGGAAGAGATAATTTTTACGCATGGCACCACTGAATCCATCAACTTGGTAGCCAGATCTTTCTGCCAGAAATATCTTTCAGAAGGCGATGAGATCCTGGTTACTGAAATGGAACATCATGCCAATATCGTTCCATGGCAGATGGCTTGCGAAAGACATGGGGCCACACTGAAATATGTGCCATTTGACGACAAGGGTGAACTTCAGAGCGACCTGATCAACCGCTTGATTACTGATCGCACGAAACTATGTGCGGTTACC
>CAIYZD010000832.1 GCA_903930585.1 uncultured Geobacteraceae bacterium
TTCGTCATTGCCCCACGTCCAAATGAAGCCGCCAGACCGGCGACGGTTGAGGAGTGTCAAAGTCGGGCCTGATGTTCCAGTTGTGCGACGCCCATGGCGCGGGAAAATTTCGACCAGAGATAACATTCCTCGTTATCCAGTCCGGCGCCGCCAAAAAAAGCCATGCCGTCAGTACGGTTTACCACGTATTGCTTGTTGTCCTTCTTGTTCAGTTCATTGACTTTGAACGTCTTGTCGCGGGTCTCCTTCATGCGCAGTGCAATCCGGTCCAGAGCCCAGTCCCAGTTTTTTTCCACGAAGGAGTCGGAGCCGGGGGCGCGATACATGATCTTCTGCAGACGCCGTTCATTGTTTGCTATCTGGAAGAGCGAACTCCCTTTGGAACAAAGTGATCCCTTGTTGATGGGATGCCTGGGATCTCCTTCAATGTTGATGACCTTGCCGTTTTTGGTGTGAACCAGCATGCCACATCCCACTGCGCAAAACGGACAGATCGTGGTGCTGGCTTTGATCCCCTTGATACGCGTTTCCGGAGCATCCGCATTGGCTTCACCCGGTGTACCGCTTAAGGCGACACCGGCTGCTGCCAGCGCCCCTCCCTGCAAAAACTGCCTTCGTGACATTCCCATAAATGACTACTCCTTTGTTTTAGTGGCATACGTTCGAATGTGATCAGAGTGTGCAAAACTGTCTCAAACAGTGGAAACTATGCTGTATACGGCAAACGGTGTGCCAAGACCGTTTACACTGTCCGCCAGGATGGTTGCCAGAGGACAGCACAACGGTTTCAAGGATTCGCAGCGAAATATACCTGCGGTAGGTACGTATTTTGTGGATTGCCAAATGTGCATATTTGTCTGATACTGTACAAAACTGTCTTGGAAAGGTACGTGTATGGCACAGATCTGTATCTGCGACGACGAAGAAGGAATTCTTAAGTATTTGAAAAAACTGCTCAAAGGACACCAGGTAACCACATTCAACCGAGGGGGAGAGCTGTTGGCGCATCTGGAGTCGCCTGCCGGTGACCGGGTGGAATTGCTGCTACAGGATCTGCGCATGCCGGATCTGGACGGAATCCAGATCCTGCAGCGGGTCAAGGAGAAACGACCGGAACTGCCGGTGATCATCATGACCGCCTTTGCCACGGTGGACGACGCGGTACGCGCCATCAAGCTTGGCGCCCATGATTACGTGACTAAACCGTGCCCCAACGAAAAACTTCTCAGCATGGTGGGAAACGTATTGCAAATGCGCCGTCTGGCGTCCGAGAACCGCCGTCTGAGGGAGGAACTGGCTGGGGGGGCACCTGAGCGAATCGTCTTTACCAGCCCCCGTTTTCGCGAAGTCTATGACCTGACTCTCAAGGTTGCCTCCAGCGACGCCAATATCCTCGTACTTGGCGAATCAGGCACCGGCAAGGAGCTGATCGCCAGCGCCCTGCATCATAACAGCCGGCGCTGCACTCATCAGTTCGTCTCCCTTAACTGTGCCGCCCTGAACGATACCCTGCTGGAAAGCCAGCTGTTTGGCCATCTGAGGGGAGCCTTCACCGGTGCGGTTGCCAATCAGAAAGGGATGCTGGAGGAGGCTGATGGCGGCACCCTCTTTCTGGACGAAATCGGTGATGTCAGTCCTACGGTACAGGCCAAGCTGTTGCGGGTGATCCAGGAGCGAGATTTTATCCCGGTGGGGTCGACACGCCCCAAAAAGGTGGATGTACGTTTCGTGGCCGCCACCAACAAGGACCTTCAGCGCGAGGTGTCCGAAGGGCGGTTTCGCGAGGATCTTTTCTACCGCCTGAACGTGATCAGCATTAACCTGCCGCCGCTCAGGGAGCGCCCCGAGGATATCGAACCACTGGCGCGCCACTTCCTGCGGCGCTTTGCATCCCGCATGTCCAGGGATATTCGTGATATTACCCCTGAAGGGCTGGACGCGTTACAGTCCTACGGCTGGCCCGGCAATGTGCGCGAGCTGGAAAATGTCATGGAGCGAGCGGTTATTCTTACCAATGGCAGTGCCATCACCACTGATGTCATCCCGTTACAGGTGGGGCGCAGCGCGGCACAGCCGCCGACAGTTCCGGCGAGGAAACCGGAGATGCTGGCCCTTGAAGAGATGGAGCGTCAGCATATCGAGGCGGTTCTTAAAGAGAACCGTTACAATAAGAGCCGCACGGCAGAGATCCTGGCAATCTCGCGCCGGACGCTGGATCGCCGTATTGCCGAATTCGGAATGGGGGAGGGAGAGGGGTGATGCTGCGTGTCCGTACGTCCATACGTCGCAAGTTGATCTTCGCTACGCTGACACCTCTCTGCGTGGCAATCCTGCTCTGCTGGCTGATCGGATCGTTTCTGATTACCGACCGCATCTTCCGTGAGGCCCAACTGAAGGTGATCGGCGACCTCAAACTGGCCCGCAAGGTGTATCAGGATGAAATCAACCATCTTGCCGGCATCGTCAGAGTGACCGCTTTGACCCCATTCATTGCCGATCACCTCGTATCGGGCAGGCTGCCTTTGCCGGAAAAAGCATTGCAGCAACTGCTTAAAGAGGAACAACTACGCTTTCTCAACATCATTGACAACAGCGGGGTCGTGCACTACCGGGTGGCCAATCCGGAAAAGAATGGTGACCGGCTGGATGGTGATCCGCTGGTGGCCCTCGCCCTGAAGGGGGAACTGGTTGCCGGAGCCCAGATCTACAGCCCGGAGCGCCTGGCCTTGGAGAACCGGACCCTTGCGGAGGCGGCTCAGATCGCATTGCGGACGACACCCCACGCCCGGCAGATTTCAAACGCGAGCGAGCAGCAGGGTCTCATGCTTGTAGCAGTGGCTCCGCTGCTGACTTCGGACGGACGAGTAGCAGGTGCATTGCAAGCCGGTTTCATGCTCAACGGCGACAACCGGGTCGTGGATACCATCACCCGGATTGTCTTTAACCGGGAAGGGGGTGGCGCGGCCACCGTCTTCCTTGGTGACGTGCGTATCGCCACCAATGTGCGCGATGCTTCCGGGGTGCGCGCGACCGGCACCCTCATGTCTGACGAGGTATCCCGGGTGGTTCTCTCTCAGGGGAAACTCTGGAGCGACCGGGCGTTCGTACTAAGTAACTGGTTCATTTCCGCCTATGAACCGATCCGTGATCCCTCAGGCAGCGTTATCGGCGCCCTGTACGTCGGCATGCCGGAACAGCCGCTGCTAGACCTGCGAAAAAACCTCAACCTGATTTTTGCCGCGGTACTGCTGTTCGTGGCGTTGATCGGAATCACGCTCTCCACCTGGATCGGCAGCCGTCTGGCCAAGCCGTTACGGGCATTGGCCGAGGCCGCCCGGCGGATGGCCAGCGGCGAACGTATCGAACCGATTCTGGTCAGGAGCGATGACGAGATCGGCATTCTGGCCGACGAGTTTAATACGATGACCCGCGAGGTCAACACGCTGAATCAGACACTGGAACAAAAGGTGGTGGAACGTACCCGGCAGCTGGAAGAGAAAAGCCGACAACTGCTGACTGCCCAGAAGGAGCTGGCCAGGTCGGAACGGCTTGCCGGACTGGGGATGCTGGCGGCCGGCGTGGCCCATGAGATCAACAACCCACTCGCGGTGATCCGCGGCAATGCCGAGCTGCTGCAGGTTTCCATCCCGGGTGACTCGGCGGATCGTGAAGAGGTGGACGCTATCGTGGAGGAGGCGACCCGCATCGGCCGCATCGTCAACAACCTGCGGGTGTTTTCGCGCGGCGGCATGCAGCGTGTGTCACATTTTTCCCTGGGTGGCCTGCTGGACGGCATCCTTGATCAGATCGGCCACCAGATTCCACTCGAACGCTACCGGATCGTCAGGGATTATCGGAGAAAGGAGATGACTCTGGATGGTGACGAGGACCAGCTACGGCAGGTCTTTACCAACCTGATTGTCAACGGACTGGAGGCTATGCCGGAGGGGGGAGATTTGGTTGTTGATGCCGGTTTGGATGCTGCTGTGGAACGGGTCTGCGTAACGGTGAGTGATCACGGCAGCGGAATCAGGCCTGAGGATATGGGGAGACTGTTCACTCCGTTCTTCTCAACCAAACCACAGGGAACCGGCTTAGGGCTTGCTGTCTCGTACGGCATTGTCAGCGACCATGGCGGCGAAATCACTGTCAGCAGTTCCACCGACGACGGGACCACATTCATCGTTCTGTTGCCGTCAACCCAGGATTTGGCTTTATCGCTTTAATTTTAATACGCCCGGAACAACCAAACGAAGAAATTATACCAATTTCAAATCAAAGATGAAATCAAGGCGGCGAGGATTGAGGCGCCGAGGCGTACTGATCAGTACGTTGAGGTGCCGAAGACGAGCCAACGATGATAGCGCTTTGATTTGGAATTGGTATTACACATACTGCCCCGCATGGTATGAACTCCGCACATAGGGGCCGCTCTCCACGTGGCTGAAGCCAAGCACCAGCGCCTCGTCCCGCAGCGTTTCAAACAATTCGGGGCGAACGTACTCCTGCACCGGATAATGCCGGCGGCTGGGGGCCAGATACTGACCGATGCTGAGATAGTCGCAGCCGGCATCCCGCAGATTTCGGAGCACCTGCAGTATCTCCGCTTCCTGTTCCCCCATACCGAGCATGATGCCGGATTTGGTCCGGATGTCCGGGGCCAGATCCGAGCAGACACGCAGCAGTTCCAGCGAACGGCCATAATCGGCGCCGCTCCGGATCTGGTACAGCCGCGGTACCGTCTCAACGTTGTGGGCAATGATACACGGTCGTGACGCAATAACCGTTTCCACACTTGACACGCTCCCCTGAAAATCGGGAATCAACAATTCTATTCGAGTTGTCGATGAGGCATATCTGATGGCCGCCACCGTTGCGGCGTAGATCCCGGCGCCGCCATCGGGGAGATCGTCGCGGGTCGGACTGGTGATAACGACGTGAGAGAGCTTCAGGCGGGAGACAGCCTCGGCCACCCGCTCCGGTTCACCGGTATCAACCGGGAGCGGCACCGTTTTTTCCACGTTGCAGAACGAGCAGAGACGGGTGCAATTCTTGCCCAGGACCAGAAAGGTCGCCTGCCCGCAGGCAAAACACTCCGATATATTCGGGCAGAGCGCCTGCTGGCAGACCGTATTCAATCGCAACTCTCCCAAAAGGCGCCGCATTTCGTTCTGATCGCCCGGGTTAACCTTTTTGCGCAGCCACTCAGGTTTTCGCTGAATGTTCACTCCCCCACCCCTTCCAGATTCCAACGGTCCGTCAAATACCGGTTCGAACATAATTGAATCATATCTTCCCGTTCTCGTCCGGACAACGTATCGTTACCCAGTGTCACTCCAAAGTAACCACTGAATGCGGCTATCAGCTCCTGAAACAGTCCGTCTCTATCCATACTCACGCCGAACTCATCCAGGCTTGCCGTACCTTCGGCATGTACCGGATCCTGATCGCGCATGTACGCCAGTCCCGTTGTGGCGCAATTTATCAGCGGGATCGAGCCATGCTGGAAGATTACCCCTTTGAGCCTCCGTTGGGCATTACCGCCGATCTTGCGGCCATTTGCAAGGATATCGAAACTCTCCCGACCGGCAAAGCAAAAGGCGGTCCGCTCCCCCAACCGCGTCCCCTCGGGCACCACATCGGTCGCATAGGCGACATCAAGCCCCAGGGTGCGGTAGAAGGCAAGAAGAAACCCGGTCAGCAGACGGAACGAGTCTTTGATCGATGCTGCCGGAGGGATCTGCCCCGGCGCACAGACCAGCGAATAGGTCAACTCATCGGCATGGTAGATCACACCACCGCCGGTCACCCGCCGCACGACCGTCACCCCGTCAGCCCGGCAGCGCTCCAGGTCGAGCACCTCAGCAGCCTTCTGAAAACGTCCCAGCGACAGCGTCGGCGGATCCCAGCTATAGAGGCGCAGAACCGGCGAAGAATCCGCGGGATCGAAAGAACGCAGCAACGCCTCATCGATAGCCATGTTTTCCGCTCCGGAAAGCGGGGAGGTCACGATGAGGCGCCAGGTATCACGCATTAAAACACCTCACCCGATATAGCAGACCCTCTGCTCACGAGCCGCCTTGGTTTCGTCGAGTCGCGAGATCGGCATGGTCAGCGGCGCATCGTGCAGCGCCTGCGGGTTACTCTCGGCAGTTTGGGCCGCTTCGATCATCGCCTCGATGAAAGCATCCATTGCACCCTTGCTCTCGGTCTCGGTCGGCTCGATCATGATAGCCTCCTTGACGATCATCGGAAAATAGACCGTGGGGGGATGGTACCCCTTGTCGATCAGGAACTTGGCAATGTCGATGGCGTGAACGCCGTGAGCCAGCTGTTTTGATGCGGAAAAGACGCATTCATGCATGCAGGTCATGTCATACGGCAGGTCGTAATATGCCTTGAGTTTTTCCTTGATGTAATTGGCATTCAGTACCGCCTGCTCGGAAACCCTGATCAGCCCTTCGCGGCCGAGCATGATGATATACGCGTATGCCTTGACCATTACCCCGAAATTGCCGAAAAAGTTGGCCGTACGGCCGATGGTTGCCGCATTGGAGGTTTCCAGCAACAGTTTGCCGTCATCGTCCATGACGATGCGCGGCTGCGGCAGAAACGGGATCAGCGCCTTCTTGACACCGACCGGACCGGAACCGGGACCGCCACCGCCGTGAGGGGTGCCGAACGTCTTATGCAGGTTGACATGAACCACGTCAAAGCCGACATCCCCCGGTTTGACCTTTCCCATGATGGCGTTCAGGTTGGCGCCATCGTAATACATCAGGGCATCGTGGGAGTGAGCGATTTCGCTGATCTCCTTAATATGCGGATTGAACAGCCCCAGCGTGTTGGGGCACGTCATCATGACCGCAGCCACTTCATCGGTCATGGCCGCCTTGAACAGCTCCAGATCCATATCGCCATAGGGGGCGGTCGGTACGGTGATGATCTCGTATCCGGCTATCGCCGCGGAAGCGGGGTTGGTGCCGTGGGATGAATCGGGAACGACCACATACTTCTTTTTCGCCTTATTGCCTTTGGCGGCATGGTAGGCGGCGACCAGCATGATGCCGGTCATCTCGCCATGGGCGCCTGCCAGCGGCTGGGTTGTAACCTCGTCCATGCCGGTGATATCGGCCAGCATCTGCCCCAGGTCGTACAGCATCCCGAGCGTCCCCTGGCAGAACTCCACACCTCCCGGCAGCAGCGCAGTCATCGGGTGATAGGGGGCAAACAGGACCGCCGCGTTCTCCAGCACCTTGGCGTTGTATTTCATCGTGCAGGAACCGAGCGGATAGAAGTTGGTATCCACGGAAAAATTACGCCGGGACAAATTGGTAAAATGCCGTACCAGATCAAGTTCGGATACCTCGGCCAGTCCGGCGCGCTCGGCACGAAGCAGCGTTTCCGGCAGAGCGGCAGCGGCAGGGACATCAGATGCCGGCAGCTTGACGCCACGGCGGCCGGGGGTGGATTGTTCATAAATCAGTTGCATAGTGCCACCTCCAGCTCCTTGGCAAACAGGTCGATTTCCTTCCTGGTCCGTTTTTCGGTTACCGTCACCACCAGACAGTTTTCCAACCCCTCATAATACCGCCCCAGCGGTACGCCGGCGGCGATACCCTTCTCAAGCAGCCCGGCGACCACGCCGTCGGCATTTTTCGGCAGGACGAGTGTAAACTCGTTGAAGGTAACCGCCGCCTGCAGCACGGTCACCCCCGGAATCTTCACCAACTGCGACTTGGCGTACTCGGACTTGTCACGGTTCAAGCCGGCCATATCGGCAAGCCCCTCTTTACCGATGGCGGAGAGGAAGATCAGACCGCGGAGGGCACAGAGCCCCTGGTTGCTGCAGATATTCGAGGTCGCCTTGTGGCGTTTGATGTGCTGTTCACGGGCCTGAAGCGTCAATACATAGCCGCGCGTGCCGTTGCGATCAACTGTTTCGCCGACGATACGACCCGGCATATTGCGGATAAACGTCTTTTTGGCTGCGATAAAGCCGAAGGAAGGGCCACCGAAAGAGAGCGGATTACCAAGGCTCTGGCCGTCGCCGACGGCAATATCGATCCCCATCTCACCGGGGCTCTTCAAAATACCAAGCGAAATCGGGTAGACCGAGCCGATAAGAAGAGCGCCTGCGCCATGGACCTGATCTGCCAGCGCCGTAAAATCTTCGATAGTGCCAAAGAAGTTGGGGTTCTGCACCAGCACTGCAGCAACGCTGTCGTCGAGCAGGGAGGTAAGCCCATCCCGGCCCAGCATCCCGGCCAGCGGCGCAATCTCGATAATTTCCACATCCTGATTAAAGAGATAGGTCTTCAGTACCTGCCGGGAAAAGGGGCTGACACAGCCGTCGACTAAAATCTTGTTACGCCCGGTTACACGAAGCGCCATCATGGCAGCCTCGGCGCAGGCGGTGCCGCCGTCGTAGAGTGAGGCGTTGGAGACGCCCAACCCGGTCAGGCGGCAGATGGCGGTCTGATATTCGAACAGCGCCTGCAACGTCCCTTGTGAGCACTCCGGCTGATAGGGGGTGTAAGCGGTGTAAAACTCTGCGCGGCCGGAAAGATGGTCGATAACAGCCGGAATGATGTGATCGTAAAAACCGCCGCCGATGAAATTGGTAATCCCCTGGCCGTTTTCTCCGGCAATGGCCTGCATCCTGCCGTAGGTTTCGAACTCGGACATGCCGGGCGGAATATTGAACGTCTTGGCCCGCAGTGCGGCGGGGATCGGCGCGAAGAGATCTTCAACGCTGGCAACGCCGATGACGGAGAGCATCTCGGCAATCTCTTCCGGCGTATGGGGACAGTAATGGCTGTCGTTCATGGCAAATTCTCCCTACAATGTTTTCAGGTAGTCATCGTACTGTTCCCGGGTCATCAGGTTCTTCAATTCCGCGTCGTCAGCGATTTCGATCCATGCCATCCATCCGGCATCCTCGGCGCTCTCGTTGACAATTTCAGGGGCGGCTTCCAGCGCGTCATTGACCTTGACGACCTTGCCGGAGAGTGATGCAAAGATATCGCTGGCAGCCTTGACCGACTCGATACTTCCCAATACCTCGAACTGCTTGACGTTCTTGCCGATTTTAGGAAGTTCCACAAAGGTAATATCGCCCAGCTCATGGGCTGCGTGCTCGCTGATACCAACCACGCCGATTCCCTCTTCTACCTTGACCCACTCATGTTCCTTGGTGAAATACATACTCATTGTCCATTCCTCCCTGGTATTTTTTAAATTACGAACGCACCGAGCCATCTCTGAAGAACGGCAGCTCACAAACCATCGCTTCCATGCTGATCCGCTCGTGGCGGATGGTAAACGGCGTACCGATGGAGGCCAGTTCCGGCTTGACAAAACCGATGCCGATACCTCTGCCGAGCATGGGCGAAAACACGCCGCTGGTGACAGTTCCAACAGTTTCCCCTTCAAAGCAGATTTCATAATGGTGGCGCGGCGAACGGCGCCCGATGACCTCAAAGGCCACCTTTTTCCGGGCAACACCCTGTTCTTGCAAACGGAGCAGCGCATCTTTACCGACAAACGATTTGTCGAAGTTGACAAAAATTTCCAGCCCCGCCTCAAGCGGTGTCGTATCCTCGTCAATATCACTGCCGTAAAGCGAATAGCCGACCTCCAGCCGCAGCACATCGCGCGCCCCCAGTCCTGCAGGCTTGACTCGTTCATCCTGTAGCAACAGATCCCACAATTCACACACCTTTTCAGACGGGATGAAAATTTCATACCCGAGTTCGCCGGTATAGCCGGTGCGACTGACAATCGCTTCAACCCCGAGGATCTTCGTCGTAATAAACTTGAAATAGGGAATTGTCGCGACCTCTTCTCCAAAGGTCTCAACCATAACGTAGCGGGAGAGCGGCCCCTGGAGATCCAGCTTACCGGTGGCAGCGGTAATATCGGTAAATTCGCCTCCCTTCAGGCGGCTCTGAATGGCGGCGAAATCCTTGGGGGCCGTGGCCGCATTGACCACGATCATAACCTTGTCCTCAGCCAGGCGGAAGATGATCAGGTCGTCGATGATGCCCCCCTGTTCGTTGAGCAGAAAGCCGTACCGTGAACGCCCGATTGGAATCGTTTTTACCGAAAAGGTGAACACATCCTCAAGACCACCGGCTTCGAAATCACCCTGAAAGATGAACTCCCCCATATGGCAGATATCGAAAAGAGCCGCCTGAGTACGGCACCAGCTATGTTCAGCGATAATTCCCTCGTACTGAATCGGCATATCCCAACCGCCAAACGGCGCCATCAGGGCGTGTAAGGCTCGATGCCGATCACAAATCGGCGTTGCTTGAAGTTGATCTTCCATAGTATGTTCTCCCGTGCTGGTATTGTTTTGTACAGTGGAGGCAGAAATATTCGGTAGGCTGAAATATGTGGGCATGGTAGTGTAATTATGTCCGCCACGCAACTTGAAAAACATCTTTTTGAGAAAGAATTTCATGCAAACGACCAAACGCACCCCGGCAAAATATCACCCCAAAGGACTTACGGTTATTCACGAGGACAAGGATATCATCGTCGTGGAAAAACCATGCGGCCTGTTGACGATCGGAACAGACCGGGACAAAACCAGAACCGTCCACACCATTCTCAACGACTATGTTCGCAAGGGTGATCCACGTTCCCGAAACCGGGCCTATATCGTGCATCGCCTGGACCGCGAGACCTCCGGCATCCTGATCCTTGCCAAAAGCGAAACGGTCAAAATATTTCTGCAGGATCACTGGCAGGAAACCGAAAAACGATACCTGACCATCGTACATGGTTCAGTCTCGCCTAAAACGGACACAATCAGCAGCTATTTGACCGAAAACAGCGCCTTTACGGTCTATTCCACCTCTGACCCGACTGCGGGAAAGCTGTCCCATACGGAGTATACGGTCCTGAAAGAAACCAGAGGATTCAGCCTGTTGGAGATCCACCTGCTCACCGGACGCAAACACCAGATACGGGTGCATCTGTCGGAAAAAGGTCATCCGGTCGTGGGAGACAAAAAATACGGCAAGCGGAACGATTCTCACGGTACATTGGCATTGCATGCGAGATCGCTCTCCATTACCCACCCGGTCAACGGTAAACGAATGACATTCGAAACCGCCATCCCGGAGTTTTTTACCCGTCTGGTCGGGGCAATTGAAGGACAGGGAGCTACCGTACTACAAGGAGACGGGTTGAATCATGAGAGATAGCGGTTTTGCCCTGTTTTCATTCCCGAAGTGCTTGCTGTTAGTGATTCTACTCCTTTTCACCGGTTGTGCCGTGGCACGGCCGCCCACCTCTCCAGGCAGTACAGAACCCTGTTCATCCGCTTTGGGCGAGGTTCTTCCCCGGTACGCGCCTGACGTTTGCCGGAAGGAAGTTTGCGTTGACGGCAAGCTGACCATCATTGAGGATCCGACTGCGACAGCGCCGGTATCCGACTGGGCAGAGGAGTCATTCTGTTTTTTCCACCCAATAGACTGTTTCAGGGCATTGTCAATCAAAAAACACATTCTCCAATGGGAACAGGACAAGGTGGCTGCCGGATTGTGGGATCGCGCCTCGCTTCAGGGCGGATTAGGGGATGCGGCACGCCATGGATACCTGAGCTGCACGCTGGTCACACAGTTTGGCTATACATTTGCGAAGGGGCTTCTGGACGCCCATGAAGAAGACAGTTCGATCATGTTTGGCTTTGGAACACGTTCGGGTGGCAACAAATGCTGCTACAAGCTCATGGATCTCTACAATAACCGGATTGGCATGGGCTTGGCGGATCAACCCGGCGACTGTGAAGAAAAAACATTAAACTCTCTTTATTTATTTCGCCATTCGTTATGCACAAAATGAGATAGTAAATGAAGCGGTTCTGAATGTAGATTCGCTGAAAGGCATGGAGATATGGCACAGCCCTGGGTAACAATCGAAAGCATCGCCACCGGCGAAGGATCACTTGAACTGCGCCGGCGCGGCGAGCGGGACTTTATGATTATGATCGGCTCACAAGTACTCATGAACAGCCTGACAAACCGCTCCGAAGTAGTGCTCGGCCAACTCGGCTGCGGACACTTGATGAGAGATGACGCACCGCGGGTACTGGTCGGTGGGCTGGGCATGGGCTTCACCCTCAAGGCGGTGCTTGGCACCCTTCCCTCTTCTGCACAGGTTGTCGTAGCGGAACTGAATCCGACCGTCCTCGAATGGTGCCGGGGACCACTGGCAGCTCTGACGGAAAGCGCCGTCAACGATCCGCGCGTTACCGTGGAGATCTGTGACGTTGCCGGCCTGATCCGCCGAAGCGCCGCAGAGGGTGAAGCGCGCTTCGACGCCATCATACTCGACCTCTATCGCGGGCCGCACGCGAAGTCTGACGCAAAAAATGACCCGCTTTACGGCAGCCGCGCCATCGAGAATATACGGGGCGCTCTCAAACCGGGAGGAGTAGTGGCAGTATGGGGAGAGCAGTACGATGAGGGGTTCGACAAAAGATTGCAGAGCGCCGGCTTCACCGTAACGACCAACCGCCCCGGCCGAGGTGGTCTCCGCCATGCCGTCTTTCTGGGACAACTGAAACCGTCAAAAAAGAGCGGAGTACATGTGTCCTGATTAATATCCCATTATGTTCCGGGCTATCTCCCCGCTATCCGCGGCAGAGCAGCGTTTTCAGCTTCGTCATCTCATCCGGACAGATGCTCAGACAATCATGACCTTCCAGAAATGAAACCAGTGAGGTGAGAAAAGTTCCGAACGAAAGCGGCACGTTGGCCTTGTTGTAATAATAGGTACCATTGTTAAAAAGGACATTGACGGCAAAACCGGTGTTGGGTGAATCTATTTCGGCGAGCCCCTTGATCAGCCGGTATATCTCCTGCTCCAACCTGCGCTGGGCGCCGTTTTCCGGCTTCACCTTATCGCTCTTGGCCACCGTTTTAGCCGTCTTAATGGTGGCCAGATTCACCCCGCTACGTTTCGGCGTACACCCCAGCAAGCCGTCAAAGATCCTCATCATATCCTTGACAATATTTTCCCGCGCAACCTCGGGAGATTCATTCTCAACCATGGGCGAGTCTTTGACCATCTTCCGGAGCGCCTTCCTATCCGCATCCGACTCTGCCGCCGGACGCCTCAGTGTATTACCCTGTTTTTCTTCCATTACCACAGACTCCTTACTCCAATTATTATTTCAACCTCTGTTCTATACCCTGTAGACATAAGAGTCAATTCGCCCTTTTCCCATCCAGTTCCGCATCCTTGATGGATAGCGCAATCCGCTTGCGCTGCGCATCGGCTGACAGCACCTTGACCTTGACCACCTGCCCCGCCTTGACGGCATCGTTCGGATCCTTGATATAGCGGCTGGCGAGATGACTGATGTGCACCAGTCCGTCCTGATGCACCCCGATATCGACAAAAGCACCGAAGGCGGTCACATTGGTTACCACCCCTTGCAGAATCATCCCCTCCTTCAAATCGCCGATCTCGCGGATATCATCCCGGAATGATGCGGTCTGAAACTGGCTGCGCGGATCGCGCCCCGGTTTTTTCAGCTCGGTGGTGATATCGGTCAGCGTCGGCAGGCCGACCTCCCCGGAGACATAGCGTTTCAGATTGATCCGGTCAACCTGCGCGGCATCGCTGGTCAGCTGCGCAAGAGACACTCCAAGATCAGCGGCCATCGCTTCCACCACCCCATAGCGCTCGGGATGAACGGCGCTGTTGTCAAGCGGATTTTCAGCGCCTCGAATGCGAAGAAAACCAGCCGCCTGTTCGAACGCCTTGGCCCCGAAGCGCGGCACCTTGAGGAGCGCTTTGCGGGAGCCGAATGAACCGTTCTCATCGCGATACCGGGTTATTGCCTTTGCCAGCGACGGCCCGACGCCGGAAACGTATGCCAGCAGCGCCCACGATGCCGTATTCAGATCAACCCCCACGTAGTTGACACACGACTCCACGATACCATCCAGCGATTTTTTCAACATTCCCTGATTAACATCATGCTGGTACTGACCGACGCCGATACTCTTCGGATCGACCTTAACCAGCTCGCCAAGCGGGTCCTGCAATCTGCGGGCGATGGAGATCGCACCACGCACCGTCAGGTCCAGCTCGGGGAATTCCTCGCGGGCGATCTCCGAGGCCGAATAGACGCTGGCTCCGGCCTCACTGACCGACACCACCGGAAGCTGCCGCCCGGCCCCGGCCAGAGTTTCCTTGACGAATATCTCCATTTCGCGTCCGGCGGTGCCGTTGCCGACAGCTACCATTTCGATATCATCAGTTTGAACCAACCGGAGCAGATCCTGCCGCGCCTGCGGGATGCGCCCCTCGCCGATATGGGGATACACCGTGACATGCTCCATAAAACGGCCAGTCGCGTCCACCACCGCCAGCTTGGAACCGGTACGAAAGCCCGGGTCGATCCCCAGCACTCGTTTTCCTCCGGCAGGAGGCGCCAGGAGCAGTTCGCGCAGATTACGGGCAAACACCGCGATCGCCGCCTCATCGGCGCGCTCCTTGCTCTCCAGCCGCAGTTCCACCTCGATGGACGGAGCAATCAGCCGCTTGTACGCATCCTCCGCCACCCGCTCAAGCAGCGGGCTGAAGATACTACAGCGCAGAATCAGGCGTGACTTCAGCCCGGCCAGAATCAGCTCGACCGGCGACGTTATCGACAGATAGAGCACCGCATCCTTTTCGCCGCGCCGCATGGCCAACATCCGGTGTGACGGGATCGCCTTGAGCGGTTCCTGAAAATCGTAATACATCTCGAACTTGGTAACCTTATCCTTGAATTCGGATGCCACCCGTGACGTCATGATTCCCTGTTCACTTGTCAACCGTCGTACCATGGCACGGGCATCTGCGTTGTCTGACAATCGTTCGGCCAGAATATGCCCTGCCCCCTCCAGCGCAACTGCCGCATCGGGCACATCCTTATCCGGATCGACAAACGGAAGCGCCACATCCTCGGGTGTCCCTGCCGTCAACTCCTGGGCCGCCATAATATCGGCCAGCGGCTCCAGCCCCCGTTCCCGGGCGATGGTCGCCTTGGTACGCCGCTTCGGCTTGTACGGCAGATACAGGTCTTCCACCTCGGTTTTCAATCGCGATGCTTCGATCCGCTCCCGCAGCTCGGGCGTCAATTTCCCCTGTTCCTCAATGGATTTGAGTACTGTAATCTTGCGTTCTTCCAGTTCGCTGAAATAGGCAAACTGTTCCTCCACCGTACGGATCTGCACCTCATCCAGCTCACCGGTAGACTCCTTGCGGTACCGGGCGATAAAGGGGACCGTCGCCCCTTCAAGCAACAGTTCAACGGTATGCTCCACCTGAAAGGCTTTAAGGCCGGTTATTTCGATAATGTACGTGTTCAATTTCCGGGTTTGTTCGTCAGTCAACTTCATTACGGCTCCTGTACAAGCTGTGATAACATCATTAATTTACGATGTTTTTAAATTTATAAACTCAGAAAACCGCTATAACTGGAGCTGTCGCAGCGCACCGGCAAAGACAACCGCTGCCGGAGAAAGCGCTCTTCCCTTGCGATGAACCAGTGAAAAACTGCGAGTAATCGCTATACCCGGCAGGTGGATCGACACCAGTTCTCCCCGCTGCAACTCGCCTCGCACAGCCATTTCGGAAATAAACGCCACGCCGCATTCTGCCAGCACCGCCTGTTTTATCGACTCGCTGCTTGGCAGCGTAGCGCAAACCGTAAGGTCATCCGGCGTGATTCCGTGCTGTCTGAGCGCCGCCGTGACCGATTCGCTGGTACCCGACCCTGTCTCCCGCATGAGTATCGGCTCCTTGATCAGTTCATCCAGCTGGACGGCGTCGCGTCCGCACCAGGGGTGCCCCTTCCACACAACCGGCAGGATCTCGTCAAAACCGAGCGTTTCAGTTGTGAAGCACTTGTCGTCCGTTGCCGATCCGACAATTCCCATCTCGATGCTTTCGTCGTTCAGTTTGGCAAGGACCTCACTGCTGTCACCTATCTCTACTTTTACACGAATTCCCGGATCGGTCGCATGAAGTGCGGCAATTACCTTCGGCAGCACGTATGTTCCGGGAATGGTGCTGCCGCCGACACAAAGTTCGACTCCGTCAGCCTGGCGGAACTGAAGAATAGCCTGCTGCGCTTCCTTGAGCGATTTAATAACCTGCCGCGCATGTACGAGCATGATTTTTCCCGCTTCGGTGGTCATGACACCGCGACCGGTGCGATCAAGCAACCGGACCCCGCAGCTCTCCTCCAATGCGGCAATATGCTGGCTGGCGGTCGGCTGGGTGATACAGGCCGCCTCCGCACCCTTTGAGAAGCTGCCGGTACCGGCAATGGTCACAAAAATCTCAAGTTGTTTTATATTCATTGTCTCTCCATATCGTAAAAAACAATACTACTCATAGGACATATTTAATATATCAATTTGACATCTCCGGCAATAACAATAAGAATATACATCAAAACAGTGAGTTAAAATTATTACGATAAAAGGAGTCGGTTGTGAGAATATTTCGTTTTGCAGGCCTGATGTTGATACTGTTGTCGTTAAGCGTGGCATGCCTGGCTGCCGAAATGACCAAAGATGGCTTTCCGCTTGTAACCAGCGAACAGCTCAAGGGATTGCTGGACAGCAAGGAGCAGATTGTGCTGATAGATGCCCGTACCGCTCAGGAGTACCAGGAATCACACATTCCTACCGCAATCAGCATCCCTCTGCCTGCTCTTGAGAAGAACTCTTCACTGTTGACGGCAGCCAAAAACGCCCGGTTACTGTTCTACTGCAACGGCATCAAATGCGGCAAGAGCGGCAAATCGGCACTGATTGCCCGGTCGCTGGGATACACGGATATTTCGATTTATGCCGACGGCATACCGGTCTGGGAAGAAAAAGCGTATCCGCTTTATACCGGACCGGACTACGACAAAACGGTAAAGACTAGCATGATTAAACCCGCCGTTGTCGAAGCGCTGCTCGACAACGCACCGGCAACTCTGACTGTTGTAGACGTCCGGGATACCAAGGAATTTACTGAAGGGCATGTGCCGGGGGCGATCAATATTCCGGTTGAAGTTTTTGCCTCCCGTTCGGGTGTGCTGGACAAAGGCAAACAGATTGTTGTCTACTGCAATTCCGGTGGGCGAAGCTATAATGCCTACCGCAAACTGCAGAAACTGGCCTACCCGAATATCGCCCAGATGATCTTTGCCGACTGGCAGAGCGATGGTCTGCCGGTAACGAAATAAGCACTCCAACAGCATCTACCAGATATAATCCTTTGCAATGTCCCGCTTATCCTTTCCTGACAGGATGTGCAGAATCCGCAACTGTTTGAGTTTATGAGGAGAGAGTGAACCAAGCGGAATATAGACGATCTTCCGGTCACGGCGGGCGGCAATCTGCTTGAAGATGCTGCGAGGCGGTTTTGCCGCCACGTAGACCACATGTTTTTCGATGGAGTAATCAAGCGCAGCCAGCAGCAAAACCTCGGCTCTGCTCGCGGCAATGCGGTAATCCGGGTCTTGCCAGACATCCATCATGCGGCGCGGCGGATAGGAGAGGATAAAACCGCCGTACTCGCAACGACAGATCCCCGGTCCAACGATATTTTCCGCCGGATCGGTGGCGTAAAACGCCATATCCGACTCCTGCTCATGTTCCCCCAGCCAGGTCATGCAATACGGGTAGCGCTCGTTTTTACGATCATTATCAAAAATCACCACCAGGCAACCGACACCCCCCGTAACCCGCTGCTGTTCCCGGACGTAGATCGCCCCCTCCCTGATGTTGCGGAGCGTTTCGCGCATGTCGATACCGTCCAGCATCGAGGAAGTGAATTTCTCCGTGCGACTCTGTTCCTCGGAGAGCTGAAGGCACCCCTTCCGTTTCAAAAAGCGGCCATACTCCTCAATGGCAATGTCTTCCGGCGGATAGGAGCAGATCGACGGATCGTCAAACCCTTCCAGCCATTCGCCCGGTCGCACTTCCCGTTTCCGTTTGAGCATTCCCAATTGCGACAGCCCCTTGCTCCGTTTCTGACGGGGACGAAAACGGATATGCCTGCTCCCACCCCACATTTCTTCCGGCGAGATACTGATCGTCGCCAGATCGCTGCTCGCACTCTGCCACGGGTAACTGGTGGCCAGACGGCAGAATGCATGGGCAAAGTTGTCATCGATGCAGCCACGCGCCGCGGCCAGCAGTTGAAACAGGTCCGGCAGCAGCAACCCCGCTTGCAGGGCATAGTTACGGGCAAAGCGGAAAAATGCCCGTTTCTGCCAGATATGGAGCGTCTCGCCGGTCTCCTGGCGATAGTGCCGGGCCGCCTCACTGAAGAGCCGGTAGATCAGGCGCTGCCGGTCGAGAAAGAGCCCTTCCCGCCCAAGATGGCGCGCCGTGCGGCGGATCGCGTTCTCCATAAGCTGTTCTTCGGAGAGTTGTTCCTTGCCGCCGGTAATCAGCTCCAGCGCGTGAAAGCGTTTGCGCAGCCCGGAACCGCTTTCCGGAGGCTCGTCGGGGAGCGGGCCGCGGCGCAGTTCATATACCGCCGACAGGAAGGGAAACTCGCCCAGAATCTCGCGGCAGGAGTCAGGATGCAGGTTAAATACATTCACCCCTGCGCGGCGAACCCGTTCCAGCGGCGACGCCTGGGGAACAGCGTACAATCCCTTGATCCGTTCCAGATGGTCCATACCGCAGACAAACAGGATGCGCCGGCAGTTGCGGGCCAGCTGTTGCAGACGATGCGCCATCCCCTGTTCACGCCGCCGGTCCTCACGGCACGGCTGTTCTCCGGCATTAGCATCACAGAATGCACGGTAATAGGCTTCCAGACCGATACGACTGATGCTGTATGAATCGGGGAGCCGGTCATGATGGCGGGGATAGGCGTTCATATCAACATCGACAAAATGGAGTGGCACCCCCAGCTCCAGTGCCTGCCGCGCCGCCTCCACCAACGGGTCTGCAGGTTCCACCAGCAGGTAGACCGTCTCCGTCCCTGCCTGATAGCTGAGCACGGAGATCTGCGGCAACCGGCGGAGTGCCCGGAGAAACGGAACTTCCAGCGTTGCAGGGAGTTCAATGGCCACGGCATCGGGGCGGACGCGGGTAACCGCCAACCGCACCAGCTGGGCGAATTCCATGCGGTAATGGAGTACCGGCAGCGCATGGACCGGGCCGAATTGTTCAAGATACAGGCGGGTGGGCATGGTTAATCCAGATACGATAACGCTTCGTTCCCCAAAATGCGCGTTACGGCCAATCTCAGCAGCTCCTTTGGCCGCCCTCCCCCGGCAACAGCCATCTTAAGGGCATAGCGGGTGATGTTGATACCATCCCTGACCGAATACAGCTCATCGGCAGCATGGGCGCGCTGGAGAAAACCGACCACGTATTTCAGTATCTCGTTGTCGGCAAAGGGAAGGTTTTCTTTGAGGATAACCAGCTCTTCGTCAGCCTCCGGAAAATCGATGTAAATCTGCGGTTGCAGACGCGAATGGATATACTCCGGAATCTCGAACGTGGAAGAATCCTCGTTCATGGTGACGACAATGCGGAACTCACGCTTTGCCGGAATGCGCAGGCCGGTAATGATCGACTCCACATAGCGGCGGTCATCCAGCAGCGGCGCCAGCGAGGCCCACGCCTTCTCGCTCATCCGGTTCCCCTCATCCAGAATCAGCACGCCTCCGGTCAGCATCGCCGACACCAGCGACGAAGCGGCGTATTGGATCTTGCCGTCCGGCCCAATCACCGGGGTGACGATCAGGTCCTCAGGACGGGTGTCCATGGTTGCCTGAAACAGATAGACCGGCCGCTCCAACCGTGTAGCTGCAGCATAGGCCAGGGTGGTTTTCCCGACACCCGGTTTGCCGATCAGGCGGGGATTGAACGGAATATCCCGTTCGTCTAAGACCATCCAGGCCGCCAGCAGTTGCGTCAACAACTCTTCCTGACCGACCCATTGCAGATTAAGCTCCACCGGTCTGGCCAAAATGAGGGTAATGCCGTCAATGGTTACGTTATTCATATCAATAGCTCCGTAGTCGCTGCAAAGTTTGAATCAAAAAACGGGGTAGATTCAGTTCAATCAATGGGGTAACGTCAGTACAACTAACAACGGTAATTGTCAACGCAAGATACATAATAATGCGTATTATTAAAAAATTTGATGACATATTTTTTAATTTCGAGCCTTACAAACCATTTTAGTGTAGTATTGAGGTGTTATGTTCTGAATACCTTCCCATACCGGAAAGGAACCGTATGTCTAAGTTGGATTCCCGCCTTAATGATGACAAGAAAAAACTGCTCATCCTCATATGCATTCTTCTGTCAGCCGGTTTTTTTGCGGTATCACTCCTGAACTATCAAATATCAAAAGCCACCATACGAGACGCCCTTGTCAATCGCGAACTGCCGCTGACATCCGACAATATCTATTCCGAAATCCAGAAGGATTTGATCAGACCGGTATTTATTTCCTCAATGATGGCAAATGACACCTTCCTCAGGGATTGGGTCATCGACGGAGAACACGATGCCAATAAGGTGACCAGGTACCTGTTGTCCGTAAAGGAAAAGTACTCGGCATTTACCAGTTTTCTTGTTTCGGAGAAAAGCGGGAGCTATTACCACTCCAATGGCGTTCTAAAAAAAATTCAATCGTCTGAACCGCGAGACGCCTGGTATTTCAGGGTCAGGTCAATGACAGAACCATACGAAATCAACGTAGACCCGGACCTTGCGAACAAAGACGCCATGACAATTTTCATCAATTATCGAATAGCAAACTACCAAGGAAGCTTTATTGGCGCCACCGGTATCGGCCTTACCGTTGATTCGGTCCGCAAGGTTGTGGAGAGTTATCGCCAGCGCTATCAGCGCCATATATTCTTTGTAGACTCGCAGGGAAAGATCGTCCTCAGCCCCAAGGACGATAACATTGAAATAAGAGACATCAAACGTATGGAAGGACTCGACGGCATTGCCGATTCGATCCTCCGGAGCGGCAACGGTTCTTATCAATACCGGAGTGGCGGCAATCAACATCTCTTGAACGTTCGCTACATACCGGAACTCAAATGGTACATTTTTGTTGAAAAAAATGAGGGAGAGGCACTGTCGAGCCTGCGCAGGGCGCTCTTTCTGAACATGGGAATTTGTCTACTGGTCACGCTTTCAATGATTTTCCTTATCAACTTCGCTGTCAAACACTACCAACGCCGACTCGTGGAGATGGCCACGACCGATGCGCTGACCGGCATGGCCAACCGCCAGGCATTTGAGGTTTTGATACAACAGGTCCTTGCGGAATCACGGCGTTCAGGCACTAAATTTGCCGTCGTCATGGGGGATATTGATCACTTTAAGCTGATCAATGACTCTTACGGTCACATGGTTGGTGATCGTGTATTGCAGGAGATTGGCGCCGTTTTACGTTCCCGGTTGCGCGAAAGTGACATAATATGCCGGTGGGGGGGAGAAGAATTCCTGCTGATCTTCAATAACTGCGACACACATGATGCCGCAAAAGTTGCCGAAGACCTGAGAACGTCTGTCTCCGCCTCTTTTGCCAGAAACTCTTTGTTACCCCGCGAAGTAACCATTAGCTTTGGGGTTGCAGAACATCTGCCTGATGAATCACTCGACGAGTTGCTGGCCAGAGTTGATCAAGCGCTGTACCAGGCAAAAAATGACGGCAGAAACAGAATATGCCTTGCAATCGCTCCACTGCCCCGGTAAACCAACAGCGGAACCAATTTATTTAGAGCTTGCCCATGAGACAGGCTCTATTTGACGGTCATTCTCGAACTTCTCGACGTGTTACGCGTGTCGGCCAAAAGTGTAACATGTGTCGACTTACAGTGTAACATGCGACACCTGTTTGCGTAAATGTTACATATTATTTAGCCACACATGTTTCCTTCCCCCGTCTATATTCGTCGTAACTAATCAGAAAATAAAACATCTCACTTCATGGCGCTGTTGCAGGCTCTGTTGGCGCAGTTAATGTATACGTTTATGTCATACTTCACATTATATATTAGAACGTTAATTCAAACTTCAGAAGGAGCATACGATGGGAATATGGAACAGGATGAAAATCAGGGGAAAGATCATCTGTAGTATTGTTGTTATGTCGCTGTTATTAACAATATTTTTGTCCCTCTATTCCATCACCTCCATACGAAAAATTGGCTCCAATGATCTGCTGGAAAAGGGAAAGAGCTTGGCCATAATTACCGCCGAAACGGTCAAGGCCCCCGTTCAATACAATGTCCGCGAGGATATAGACAAGGTACTGGAGCAGCTTATCACGAGTGATTCCGATGTCAGTGTCACAATGGTCGTTACCCAAAGCCCGAAGGGTGAGTTTGCTGTTGTTACCCGGAAAACATCGAAAATGTATGAGGGGACAAGTCTTGAAAAACCGCTTAAGGCGTTGGCTGTTCATTTTCCGACAAAGAAAGGTGAAATGGTTTCGCTTGGTGGTGACTCCCTGCATTTTTTGGCTGTCAAGATCGACGTAACATCCAACGACGTAATTCAAAATGGCTATATTTTGATGGGACTTAATAATACCCGTGTTTCTCAGATCCTGAATACCTCAACGTTAATGATGGTTGGTTTGGGCGCACTTATGCTTTTACTTGGAACAGTGAGTGCAATTGTGATTGCGAAGTCCATTACCAACCCTTTACAGGCCGCTGTATTGATCGCAAATGCCTTGGCTGAGGGGGATCTGAGGGTGGAAGTTGTAGTCAACTCTTCTGACGAAACCGGTCAAATGATGTCGGCAATGAAAAACATGGTTGAGAATCTACGTACCCTGATATCCCGGACCGTCAACATTTCTGCGACTATTGCCTCAGCTGTTGAAAATCTTCATACGACGTCAACCCAGATCGCCCATGGTATGGAGTTGGCAACGAGTCAGGCCAACAGCGTTGCCGCTGCCAGTGAAGAAATGTCGGCAACGAGTAATGATATATCACGTAACTGTTCCATAATGGTTGAATCATCGCGGAGGGCAACAGATACCGCAACAGCAGGCTCCACTATTGTTAACGAAACCATCGCCGGTATGGATTTGATTTCTGCCCAGGTTGGGCTTACCTCAAAAACAATAAAGGCGCTTGGAGTCCGATCGAAGCAAATCGGTGATATTGTAGGTACTATTGAAGATATTGCCGATCAGACCAATCTGCTGGCTCTTAATGCTGCCATTGAAGCGGCACGGGCCGGCGAGCAGGGGCGTGGTTTTGCTGTTGTTGCCGACGAGGTGCGGGCCCTGGCTGACCGGACTACCAGGGCCACAAGAGATATCAGTGTCATGATTAAAGGTATTCAGCAGGATACGAACGAAGCGATACGGGCCATGGGTGAAGGTGAACATGAAGTTGAAAAGGACGTCACCTGTTCCCACCAATCCGGCAAGGCACTGGAAGACATTCTTGCGCGAATCAATGAAGTGGAGGTTCAGATTCAGCAGATTGCCACAGCGGCAGAAGAACAGACCGCAACCACTAATGCTGTCACGAACAACATTCAACAGATAACTAATGCGATTATCAGCACCTCCCGTGGTGCTACTGAAACCGTTGCCAATACATCGAGCCTGGCAATTCAGGCCAAGGAGCTTGAACAGCTGGTAAGTCGTTTCAGATTGTCGTAATCGACTTGTATTAAGACGAAATATCGTGGGGGCATGAGCCATTATGATCGTAGTTATTGATACATCCTGAAAGACGTTACATTTTGTGATCCGGTCCGGCTATTACTGCAACACGTTGTCGTTACATATATTGTTAAATCCCATTCAAAGGAGTTTACCCATGCGTTCAATTATTCTCGCTCTATGCCTCATGCTCTGCTCGGCAGTTGTTTCCACCGCCGCTGACCCTCCAACCAAAAACGATGCCAAAGCACTCGTAAAGGAAGCGGTCAAGTTTGCAAAAGAAAATGGTCGTGACAAGTTTTTCAATGAAGTAAGAACTCCAAATGGCAAGTTCCATTTCAAGGAGGGGACCAAGAAAGGTCTCTATATTTTCGTCTATGACGAAAAAGGCGTCGTGCTCGCTCACGGAGTCCGTCTTGAATTGACCGGCAAGAACCGGTGGAACGATAAAGATCCCGACGGAAAAAGCTGGATACAGGAGTGGACTACGCTGGTGCATAAAAGCGGAAGTGGCTGGATAACCTACAAAGAATTCAACCCGGCAGACAAAAACATGATTATGGATAAATCGTCATTTGTTGAACTGGTTGACGGCATGATTATAGGGTGCGGAATCTACGGTAAATAGCAGAGTACGTAGGGAAATCTAAATCCGTTTCATGCTTCGCTTGGCGACCAACAGAAAACCACATTTTGATATAAAAAATGGCAATAGCTAAAATTCAACACGCCCCATGAAACAAAAACAGCCGTAAAGCCTCTGTTAGTGAGGCTCTGCGGCTGTTTTTGTGAATTACAGCTTTTTTTGCCAAAAGTTGGCATCGGGACTTTGCTTACCGGTTATAAACCAGCGTTGCCTTTACCTGCGCTTTTCCGATTTCACATGCTAAACTTTGCTCAGCCAAAATAAGATATTTTACTTACACGTGGGACCGTGAGCAAACAAAAAAAGGTTCCCGGCAGTTGCCGGAAACCTTTATTTGTTTGTGGTGCCCGGGACTAGACTCGAACTAGCACACCCTTGCGAGCACAAGAACCTGAATCTTGCGTGTCTACCAATTCCACCACCCGGGCAAGTAAGTTGCTTTCTTATCATTTCCATTTTTTTATTGCAAGCACAAAAAAGCAAATTCCCCCAAGAAAGCCCGAAAAACTTGACAAATAGTCACCCGTAGTGATATCAGAAGTGTTCACATTTTCAGATATCTATCGGAGGAATCATCATGGAACGTACATTCGCAATCATCAAA
>CAIYZD010000833.1 GCA_903930585.1 uncultured Geobacteraceae bacterium
AGACCCTCCAACGCATTACCACGGTTACTGTAGGCTTCTGCGTATTCAGGCCTAAGCATCAGCGCCTTGTCGTAGCTTGCCAGTGCCTCGTCTAGTCGTTTGAGGCCCTTCAGCGTATTGCCACGGTTGTAGTAGGCGTCTGCGTAGTCAGGCTCAAGCACTAGCGCCTTGTCGTAGCATGCCAGTGCCTCGTCCAGTCGTTTGAGGTTCTGCAGCGCAAGACCAAGGTTGCTGTAGGCTGAAGCTACATTAGGGTTAAGCTTGATTGCATCATTAATGAGTTGTATACCAAGCTCAGGTTCTCTAGTCTGAATGGCTATGACACCTAATAGGTGTAGACATTCAAAGTGTTGAGGTTGAACTTTGAGTATCTCGTGATAAATAGTTTTTGCTTCACCAATCTTTCCTAGTTGGTGCAGCGAAAATGCCTGTTGAAACTTCGCTTGTCCTGATTGGACAGCGTTTTTTTTGGGGGGAATGCCACGAGACTTTGTAGCAATTGATACACCTCTTGAACTCTGCTTCCAAGGCGGGTTGGCGGCGTATTCTTCTCTCCACATCTTATAGTAAGATTCAATCCCGGCATCAACCTGAGTGGTTGACTGCATGTCGGTATTTAGCACGGCGACCACGTATGGAACAATCATGACGAATGGAGCACTCCCGGCATTATCGACCTGTAGACTCACATCGGTTCCGGCCCCAGTCTTTCGTGCCGCCTCTCGGAGTTGGGGGGACTGGAACTCGTCCCACAGGATGCGAAATCGGTCATGTCGACGGTAGAGTGCGCACACTGGTGAGGTGATAGGGCCAAAACCTGTCTGGGTATAGAGCGCCACCCATTCTGACGATGGCGTCTTGATTATGTTGTTGCTAAAACAGTAGAAGAGTTGGTCTTTGGTGCCGTAGGAGATTAAGGCCTGTCCGTAAACGGCATTCACGTCGTTGTTGGTGTTCAGTGCCTGTACCATCACGTCAAGAGAGTGAGCCGTAAGGTAGTCATCGTCATGTAGAATCTTAATATACTCGCCGGTGGATCGAGAATATGCCTCGCGCATTGACTCGGCCGCACCGCAGGGCGGCGTGCGACGGAACTTGATCTCCATAGGTGCCAGAAGTGGCATCATGTTGTTCAGCATGGCGTCGATCACTTCCAATGGAATTTCTGAGTCGTCTGAAATAATTATCTCGCAGTCCCGAAATGACTGCATTGCCAAGGACAGCAAAGCTCTTTGAAGCCCATGAAGGCGGTTGTGCGACTGGATCAGGACTGAAATTTTGGGCACATTATTTCCTCTGATTTGTTTTATAGTTCAACAGAGCATGCAAATCTATACCGCTCTCTACCACGATATACTGGCGATCACGTTACCGTTGTATGCCTTGATAGCTGTTTCCTGAGCAGCCATGCCCAAACCGTCGATACACTGTTTCGTGTTTGAGTAAATATCACATTAAACGCTATCTACAAAGACTATTTAAGCCATGCTTTTTTTGGGTGCGGAGCCGGAAAGCATTTGTTGCCTCCCAGCATATTTGAGGAGCTTTGTCAGGATTTACAACAGACTGGGCATAAACTATCCTGAATCGTTCTAATAGAGCGCTTGCCGTAAAAACCATTCTGGCCGACGTCCGGTATGAGTAGCGGCGTACCGGCAGATGAGGCCGCGGAGTTCATAAAAAACAATCAGTCAATGTTGTTGTAAGGAAAACACTCACAAAATAATCAGTATTTACTGGACTATTCTAACGGGACACAATGGAGTTAGTGCGCTGGACACAACGCGGGGCACCCCTCCTCCTGCAAACCCGTGTGCAGGTTTTGAACAATGACCTCCGGGATATCTTCTGCCGATGGTTCTCCAATATGAAATCGGATGAGTATAAGACACTAAAGGCTGCCGAATAGAAGCTCCAGCCCCCGTTTTGTGCCACTTTCGCATCAACCCCAGAGCCTACAGGAGGTCTCTGCGGCAGAGTACGCTTTGACACCAATGATAGCACTCTCAAGGAGATGGATGATGGATAGTCTCTACTATGAAGCGGCAGAGCACGCTTTGACACCCATTAACATGTGTATTAATTTATTTACCTTTTATAAAGGTCTCTACTATGAAGCGGTAGAGCACGCTTTGATATAGGTTCAGTATAACACACTGTTTATACGGGTGTATTCACTTGTTTTTCAAGCGGTCCATAAAAGCACATTCCTTTTACCTCTGGTTTACCATCATACACCCTCAAGCCCGCATAAATGCTGGTGCGAGCGCTGCCGGGGTTTTCTGCATCATGTAACAGCTCGCAAGAGATTGGCGGAAGCATTTTCGTCTTGATCAACAAACGTACCACAACTTTTGCATCGGAACATAAGTCCATCCGAAGGAGCCATAACCCCATCACAGGCATTGCAGGTACGCGTTGATTCTATAGCAATCATCTCAACTGCGCCACCTGCTTTTATAGCTTGTTTGCCAATCCACTCACGGAATTCTGAAATTGCAGCTACTTTGCGGTGGTACCGGGCAAGATCCGCAAGTTCATTCGGAGTGCCATCACTTTTCTCCAGTGCAGACATCTGTCGCAGATCCATCTTGTCCATTACGATCATACTATATTTATCCGCAATTTTCTTTGCTTCGTTACGGTAAAAATCAATCCGGCGCCGGAGCACTTTATCGCGTAGGTGATGATGCTCCAGGGACAGGCGCTTGACGTTTTTCCTCATCACTTCTGCTTCTATAAGGGCCTGCGGTTCGAACTCCGAGCACTCATTACGCCACTTTATTACGAACTTGGCAAACTTGGCAGGATGAGGCCGCTTCGAACGTTTCAAAGAAGTAACATCTCCTTTTAAAATTTCGGGTGGGTCTGCCATTTTGCCCAACAGCCAGATAAAGTTCTCATTGGTTGCTGTGTCTATACGGCTCTGCAACGACTCTGTATAGGCCAGTTTGTCGATAATTACTTGCGGCAAGACAACGTGCCGGGTAGATGTGCCATCAGAAACAGTAGCCACGCGAAGGCCACCTGCAACCTGCTTCCAGCCCAGATTGATGCCACATGTCTGTTTGCTTGTATGGACAATGCTTTCTTTTGTTTCTTCCGAGAAGGTAAAGGTCACTGCCCATCGATAATCGGTCCCTATCTTCTTACGGTTAACTGATATAATCTTGAGCGTTGCGTTCTCGGGAAGGGGGCGATGCAATATAATCGGGAAATCAAGCGTTCTGCGAGTCTTTTTCCCTTGATCGTCTTCTGCTGTGTAAATAGTAATAGACAGAACACCATATTCACGCTCGTCACGCCGAGAGCCGACCAATTGCAACTGCAAGGCCGGAGGATTGCTTTTGATAATCTTGGTGAACTCACTATTGCTCACCTTGCGCAACTGGGCTACGCTGTTTCGGCCAGACAAGAGATCGTCCGTACTCATGCCGCCCATGATCTGGCAGGTAAAGCGACCGGAACCGTCAAAGCGGTGGAAACGAAGATCAGCTCCTTCCTTCATTGCACGGGTACGGGCGGTGTTATAACTATTCGTTATAGCGTTGTAATTTCCCCACCACAACTGAGAATTGTTGTAGGCCTCTTTTACAGATTGTCGACGTTCGTCTTCAAGTAATTTAAACGCAGGGCCAGCAGCACGAATGCGTTCCTTGGCAACGGCTCTTGCCTCTTTCGCCTTATTGCTCAATTTTTTCATTTCGGCTTTAGCGGCTTTAATGGCGTTATCCAAAGGTTCTGTATGGATACCAATCTTTTTGCAGTGCTCTATCTTTAGTTGAGTGCGTTGTTCGGCCATATCAGCAATCCGGGATTTGAGACCATCAATAGCGTCTTGAATCGGGGCGACGTCTTCATCCTCTCCAACAAGGGCTCTGTATTTATTGCGATTATCCTGCTCGATTTCTACGAGACAATTCCAATACCTGTTCTGCAGGTACAGATGGTTGAAACAATCGTCTTGCCAATTGCTAGGTTGCAGCAGACCGTACTGGCGAACCACCACTTGTACGCCACTCAGGTCATCCTTAGACAACCAGTATATTTTGGCGACCGTGTTCTTTGACCGCTTTGTTACAACCAGATAACTCTCGTCCTCGCATGATCTGGTTTCATCAAAGCACCGATCAGCTTCAAGGGCCTTGTCCGCAGCAGTGAGAATATCAAAGTAGGCAGCAGGTTTTTTTCCTGCAGCAAGAATATGCAAAATCTTTCCAGATGTTTCGTTTCCGTCATAGGTGAAAGTGACTTTAGCGCCTTTATCCAACATTTTCTTGGCCTCCAATTTCTCTGATGTATAGCGTGCTTGCCCAATTGCAAGCACACCTAAATATATCCTGCACGCTTCGAATTTACAAAACAAAAGCGGGAGGTATATATTGTACGTCATCAATAATCCCACTATCATGCCCTTCGGAGCCATACTCGCCGGATTCATTCAGCGCGATTGCTCCTATGACCGCTTTTGGCGGTGAACAATTTTTACACCGAGAATTTAATGCCATCTTCTCATGAAAATCCATTTCTCGAAAAAATATACTTATTTTTAACGATGTTAGGTGGCAGCTATCCCCATTGTGTATTCAGATATGAACTTTAGCATGGAATGTTAAGCTGCTTTTCGCTCTGCGAAAGTTGAGTTAATTATTGGAATCGTTGCTCATCGTGCCGATTAAACGGCTGAACCTGAATCTCTTGTAAGTCCAACGGAAAAAAACTCCAATTGAAGTAGAATTCAGTGATTCTACACGATGAATAGGAGATTAATAAGCATATTCTAAAACTTGATGCTTTGTTTCAGGGATTACGCATGAAAAAATTCACAGTGATACCGAATAAAAGCCGACAAAAAATCTTGTAAAAAAACATTTAAATGTGATAGAAATGAAAACTACTATAAAATTACTGATATTATTAGGAAACTTTTATATTGTTTTAATAATTCAAATAGAAATGTACATGATATTAATCACACATAACGAATAATTACCCGCAGCACAACGGAGGATACACATGGCCAGCAATCAGGAAATACTTTTTGTCGACGCATCAGTCTCGGATATATCCAGCATTCTCTCAGGGTTGTCTTCGGACGTCGAAGTTGTCAGGTTGGACGGCAGTGCCGATGGCTTGACACAGATCGACCAGTACCTGCAAGGGCGGAGCGGCATTGATGCGATTCACATCGTCAGCCACGGTGCCTCCGGCGAACTGTTGATCGGTAATGGGGTTGTCGATCAGACGACGCTTGCCGAGCAAACTGACCTGTTGGCCGACATCGGCTCACACCTGCGTAGCGGCGCCGACATTCTGCTGTATGGCTGCGACGTAGCTGCCGGTTCCAACGGTCTTGCCTTTATCAATGCGCTGGCGCAGGCAACCGGGGCTGATGTTGCCGCTTCGACAAATGCAACCGGCGCGGCAGATCTTGGGGGTGACTGGACCTTGGAGGCACAAACAGGGGTGATTGATGTTAAGTCAATTGTCGCTACGGACTACAAGGAATTGCTTGCCGTTACCAACCCCGGTTTTGAAGATAATTTAAATAGCTGGACTACAAACGATACCGTTATCGGCACCGGCGGCGCCTATGGTCAATGGACGGTTAATCCTTACGGCTCCAAGATGGCTGTTTTGCTGCCAGCAGGGGCATCCGGAGAGAAAGCCACTGTTTTTTCGGCATTGGAAGTTGGGACAACTGATCAGACCTACCTAAACGGTCGATTTTCAAACCCAACCAACTTTGCGTATATCTATGAGAATGTTGATCTGGTTGCAGATACTGAATACTCAATGGCTTGGAACTATGTAGCCACGGACTATTCTCCTTATAACGATGCTTCCTGGGTGTCGCTTGTCAACAACAACAACCTTGCTGATCGTTCAATGTCTATCAAGCCAGGTGTGAACGACACCTACTCTCAGGGACAGGTATGTATTTTAGGTGCCACGGTATCAGGCACCGGAAACTATGTTACCGGAAACTATGGCAGTACTGGGTGGGAACTCCTTACCTTTAAAGTTTCGACTAGTGGAAACTATCGTCTTGGTTTTGCCGTATTTAACCTTGCTGATACGATTTTGAGTCCGTACCTGTTTGTTGACCAGCTTCAAGGAGTAACATTAAAGAATGGTAGCCCGTTTACGCCATTGGGACCTGCAGCAAACCCGCCACCCGATCCACCGAGTGCCAACAATGCGCCGGTTTTCGGGAATCCGGCATGGCCTGCCACGTCCGGTACGCTTACTGCTGCCAGTGGAACCTCTGCCACACTTACAGATACCGCTGCAGACGATACTTTTGCTGTTATTAGCGGCTCAGTCAGCGCTACAGATGCCGATAATGATGCGCTGACCTATGCGCTTACCGGTGGAACCGTCAGCGGCAGTACTTCCACAAAGAGTGGAACCTATGGTGTTTTCAGTTTAAACACATCTAACAAAGCCTTTACGTATACTCCATCCGACTCAACTATTGAAGGTTTGAAATCAAACGCATCCGACAGCTTTACCGTTACTGTCGCTGATGGTAAGGGTGGCACAGCCACCCAAACGCTTACCTTTTCGCTGGTTGGCGCCAACGACCCTACAACTTTCTCCGGCCCCATCGCGGCAACTTTCACGGAAGATAACGGCGGCCCTTACGTATCCAGCAATAACACGATCGTTGCCTCTGACCGTGATACCGGTGATGCTGCCATTACCGCATCCAATTCCACGGGTGTTTATGGCTCCTTCAGTATTACGTCAGGTGGTGTGTGGTCGTACACTCTTAATAATGCCGGATCGGCTGTACAAAGCCTTAATGGCGGAGTTACGGTTTATGACACCTTCAGCGTCAAAACCGCCGGTGGCACAAATCAGACAGTTACTATAACCGTTCATGGTACTAACGATCTTCCTACTTTGTCTGGCGGCGCGGCACTGCAGACACTTCTGGAAGACGCGTCTCCGGCGAACGGCTATACCGTTGATCAACTGTTGCTCAGCAAATTTAACGATGTTGACAGCGGATCCAGCTTTAAGGGCATTATTGTCACGAGCAATGCAGCGGCTGCAACTGAAGGTGTCTGGTGGTACAAAGTCGGAGCCAGCGACTGGACGGCAGTGCCGACATCGCTTACCAATACCGGCGCTCTGGCGCTGGGACATGATGCTCAAATCAAATTTATACCGTATGCTAATTATCACGGTAATCCTGGGGTACTGACGGTTTATGCCGCTGACGATCAATACACGGGCGGTTTTACGACATACGCTAATTCTGCTTTATCTCCGGTGCTTGTTGATAAAAGTCTTGGGGGGATTGCCGCGGCATCGATACCCTTGTCTATCTCGATTACCTCGGTCAATGACACACCACAGATTACCGGTTCCGATATAGCTTTTACGATGGATAGCGATACCTGGGTGAAAGATGCAGCACCCTTTACTGTGCATACGGGATCAGTTAGTGCAACCGACAACGACACCGCAACTGATGGCGACACCTTTAGTTTCTCGATTCAGGATGGAGCGGCGGGTAGTGGCGCTGAGTCAGATTTTAGTGTCCTGCAGGGGACCTATGGCAAAATAAAAATCGGCACTTCAATCGGAACCAGCGCAACTTATACCTACACGCCTAACAATGCGGCTGCAATCAATGCACTTGGGCAAGGGCAAACTCTGAGTGAAACGTTCAATATTGAGGTTACCGATAATCATGGGGCTTCCAGTGTGAAGCCTCTGACGGTCACGATCAACGGTGTTAACGATGCGCCTCTTAATCCGGTGTCAATATCCACTCAAACCTATAGCGGCGGAACGTGGGTATACGAAATCCCGGTCGGCATTTTTACGGATGCTGAAGGTGATACTCTCACTTACAAGGCAGAGTTGGTCGATTCAAATGGTAATTTACTTCATACCTATGATTCGGATCAGAATGGACCTGCGCTCGGTACTTTGCCAAGCTGGTTGATTTTTGATGTGGCTTCTCACACGTTCAAGATTACTCCAAATTCTCATGCGAACAATGCGGATATTTTTTTGAAGGTTGCTGTAACCGATCCAGGTAGTTTATCGGTAACAAGCAATGTTTTCAAGCTTGATTTGGTCAACGCGGCTCCGTCGGCGACTAATGACAGTTTGACAATGCTTGAAGATACGACTCGTGTGCTGACTCTGGGGGATTTTGGGAAATATACTGATGCTAATGGCGATGCGCTGGTTAAAGTTAAGATTACTCAGCTGCCTTCGGTAGGCACGCTGCTATTAAATGGCAGTGCTGTAGGAACCAATCAGGAAATCCTGGCTAGCGACATAGATGCCGGTAAATTAACGTATGCTTCAGACGCCAATGCTATTGGTGCGCCATACGCTACCATTCATTTTGAAGTTAGCGACGGTATGGATTACAGTGCTTCTGAAGCGATGCTTACCATTAATGTTCAGAACGTAAACGACCTTCCCGGTGGTAGTGTCACTATTACCGGTACGAAGACACAAGGTCAGTTGCTTACGTCTCATGTTTCTACGATTACTGATAATGACGGTTTGGGTACAATTAACTATAAATGGCAGGCTGATGGTGTAGATATTTCGGGGGCCACCGGAGCTTCGTATCTTTTGACTGAAAGTGAAGTAGGCAAGAAAATCACGGTAATTGCGAGCTATACAGACGGTCATGGTACTGCTGAGAGTCTGACGAGCGTTGCGACGAGCGCAGTATCGAACCTCAATGACGAT
>CAIYZD010000834.1 GCA_903930585.1 uncultured Geobacteraceae bacterium
CAAGCTTTAGCTTGGCCCATCTTCTACAGTAGTTTTTTGAAAACTATTCCGGATAAAATTGCTGTTAATTGTGGGGGGATTTACCGAGCAGGATGGTCGCTCCGCTCTCCCCCCATAGAGTAGCGACATTGCTCCTGTCGCTACCTGTTGCAGTAGCACACACAGTACCCATATACATTTTACCAACCAGCTATTACAGCTGAACATGTTTTAATATCATTATGTTAGTAATTTTTTTATGATTGGATGCTGTTGGCATGCAGTATGCTTTGCTACTGGCATAAGATTGGATGGTGAAGGGGCTTAGATGACCAAAACGGCATTTTCATACTGGAACAGACGAATTGCACCGGTCTTTGATATCGCGCAGCGGCTTCGTGTTGTTGAGATTGATTCAGGCCGGGTTATCGGCGAAACAGAAGAAACTCTTACAGGGGATTTACCGGTACAGAAGGCGCAGTACTTGACTGAATCCGGTATAAGCACGCTAGTGTGCGGTGCGATCTCCACGCAGTTGAGTGAGGTAATGGTCGCCTACGGTATCAGGGTAATCCCTTTCGTGGCCGGAGACCTTGGCGATGTGATCGCAGCATGGTGTAACGGTGGCCTTGACAGCAGAAACTTTGACATGCCGGGTTGTTCAGAAGGTAATCATGTCAGTGGAAAGGCGCGGCAAGCAACGTAATGAAGAAAGGGGGTCCACAATGAGTGTCAAAATCTGTGGGGTAAGAAGAGCGGGAGGAATTCTCGGTATTATTCTCCCGATTGCGGCAATGTGGGTATTTGAAAAGCTGTGGAGGAAAGACAACGAGTCCGAAATATAAGAGAGGAGGTGCGTATTATGCGAGGTGGAATCTGTAGAATCGGAGGTTTTGGCGGAGTATTTGGGTTTGTTATTCCTATTGTGGCGATATGGCTTCTGGACAAATTATTGCAAAAAGAAGCTTAGCAACTAGCGCCCTGCTGGTTCTCAGTAGGGCGTATATTTTATCCCGCAGTATATTAATCAGATTGTTTTGTGTATTTCACAAATAAAAGGGAGTAAGCAATGAAAGTTTGTTTTCCAGTAAGCGAGAATCAGGGATTGGCCAGTCATGTATTCAACCATTTCGGGTCTGCCCCGGAGTTTGTGGTTGTCGATAGTATTACCAGCGAATTTCTGTCAATCAGCAACAGCGACAAAGTACATGAGCATGGCGCATGTAATCCAGTGGCAGGCCTTGGCGGACATCAAGTTGATGCTATTGTTGTCGGTGGTATTGGCGGTGGAGCACTGCATAAACTAAATGCTGCCGGCATACGGGCATTTAAGTCTCATAACGGAACAATTTCTGAAAATATAAACATGCTAAAGGTAGGAACACTTCAGGAATATCTGCCTGGGCACACCTGCGGTGGTCATAGTCATAGCCATGGGTGCTCTCACTAACCATACCACGCTCTCGCAAGCAAAAAAATGTGCCTGCCCGCACCGTGCAGCTTTCTCAGTAGTTTTCAAGCCAACCGGGACACCTCTAAAGGGTTTGGAGATTATCCGTCTTGCTCCGGATGGACTGGATGCTTTGCATTTATGTGATGGTGAAGGGATGACGCAGGAAGAAGCGGGAATCCGCTTGGGGGATTCATGAGGCACTGTTCAACAGCCCCCCAAACTGCAGAACAACAGTACCGTTCAACTGTTGCGGGAGAAACACCGCATATGGAATACAAAACTTTACAGAGTATATGAAACAACGGCGTAACCCGCTGGAGTCACAAATCGATGATTCGTCATGCACTGAACTTTTACGTAGAAGGGTTTCGCAACATGCGTCTTGGAAGGGCTCTCTGGAAAATTGTCCTGTTGAAGATTCTGTTTCTCTTTATAGTTATCAAGTTATTTTTCTTCCCGGATGTTCTGAAGGTAACCTATGACAACGACACGGATCGAGCGGAGCATGTGTTACGTCGTCTTACGCAGTCTGCAGAAACGGATCAAGAGCCGCTGCCTCCGGTCGCTGGTAAAAAATAGTCATCAATTTGTAGAAAGGGAGGTCTCGTTTGATTGAATCAGTCGATTTCGGCCAAGTGAATTGGGCTCGTGCCCAGTTTGCCTTGACGGCAATGTACCACTGGATTTTTGTTCCGTTGACACTTGGGTTGTCCGTACTCTGCGCTTTTTTTGAAACACTGTATGTCCGTACCGGTAATAACGAATGGAAGCAGCTTACCAAGTTTTGGATGAGCCTGTTTGCCGTAAACTTCGCTATCGGAGTTGCCACAGGAATCATCTTGGAGTTTGAGTTCGGCACCAACTGGTCTAATTATTCCTGGATGGTAGGTGACATCTTCGGGACACCACTGGCTATCGAAGGAATTCTGGCATTTTTCCTCGAAGCCACTTTCTTTGCCGTAATGTTTTTTGGTTGGGATCGGTTCTCTAAGCGGATGCACCTGTTTTCCACCTGGATGGTAGCACTTGGTTCCAATTTGTCAGCACTCTGGATTCTGATCGCCAACGGCTGGATGCAGAACCCGATCGGTATGCGCTTCAACCCGGAAACGGCTCGCTTCGAGATGCTTGATATCTGGGCAGTCATTTCGTCTCGAATTGCCATAAGCCATTTTACCCACGCCACTTCATCAGGTTTTCTGCTCGCCTCACTCTTTGTGACTGCTGTTTCCTCCTGGTTTCTTCTCAAGGGACGCCACCAGACCTTTGCCCGGCGTTCGATCACCGTTGCGGCAACATTCGGCCTGTTCAGTGCGATGTTTGTCGCTTTTACCGGTGATGAGCATGCATACATTACGGTAAAGACCCAACCGATGAAACTGGCTGCCATGGAGGGGCTTTACAAGGGGAAGAAGCCGACCGGCCTGATTGCTTTTGGTGTGGTTAACCCGGATAAACAGACAGGTGATGCCGGCGATCCCTTCGTAACCAAGATTGAGGTTCCCGGAATGCTGTCGCTTCTTGCCAACCGGAAGCTTGGCTCGTTTGTCGCTGGTATCGACGATCTTGTTTGGGGCAATCCTGAACATGACATCGTGGGAGTTGACCGGAAAATGAAGTACGGCAGACAGGCCGTCTCATCACTGGCAGACTTTAAGAAGGCGCGTAAGACTGGGGATTCCGCTGCTGCAGTGGCGGCTCTTGCCATATTTGACCAGAACCGGGAATTTCTTGGTTACGGTTATCTCAAGAAACCATCTGATGCTGTGCCACCCGTCTCCTTGGTTTTTTATAGTTTTCGAGTAATGGCCGGGCTTGGCACGTTCTTCATACTACTCTTCACCCTGTTCCTTATCCAGTCTGCACGAGACAAACTCACGGCAAACCGCTGGCTGCTCAGGATTGGTGTCATTTCAGTCTTTCTTGGCTATATAGCGCAGCAGGCCGGCTGGATTGTTACCGAGGTAGGCCGTCAGCCATGGGCTATTCAGGGGTTGTTGCCGGTCAGTGTGGCTCGCTCGAATCTTGATTCCGGTACAGTGGCGGTGACCTTTTTCATCTTTCTTGCCCTGTTTACCGTCATGCTGATCGCCGAGGTCAAAATCATGACCAAGCAGATATCACTCGGTCCGGAAGGGAGCGCATTATGATAGGCAATCTTGAATGGTCAACTCTGCAACAGCTCTGGTGGCTGATTACCTCGCTCGTCGGATCCCTGTTTATTTTTCTGACTTTTGTCCAGGGTGGACAGACATTGATTCTTACCCTTGCCAAAAATGAGTCAGAAAAAAGTCTGATCGTCAATTCACTCGGGCGCAAGTGGGAACTTACATTTACGGCGCTGGTACTGTTCGGCGGCGCATTGTATGCGGCCTTTCCGCTTTTCTACGCAACCAGTTTCGGCGGCGCCTACTGGGTCTGGATCGCTATTCTGCTGACCTTTGTGCTTCAGGCGATCAGTTACGAATTTCGACGCAAGCCGAACAACTTTCTCGGCCAGCGGACCTATGAAGTGTTTCTGCTGATTAACGGTACCGTGGGTATCCTGCTGATCGGAGCGGCAATCGGAACGTTCTTTACCGGTTCCAATTTTCGTTTGAACGATTACAGCCTGGTTCAATGGACGCATCCCCTGCGAGGTCTTGAAGCGGCATTTGAGCCTTTTAATGTCAGCTTTGGACTCTTCCTGGTATTTCTTGCGAGGGTTTTGGGCACGCTTTATCTGACCAGCAACATCGAAGATGCCGATCTGGTAGCGCGTCTCAGAAAATCATCATTCACCAACCTGCTGTTGTCATTGCCGTTTTTGCTGTTTGTCCTCTATCGGCTGATAACCATGAATGGTTTTACCGTCGATCCCGCCAGCAAAGTCATTAGTTTAGTGGCCGGCAAATATCTCGACAATATGCTTTCTATGCCTTCAGTACTGGCCATGCTGCTTTCCGGGCTTAGCCTTGTGGTGCTCGGAGCGATGCTCAACCGCTTCACAACATCCCGCAGAGGTATCTGGCCGGCAGGTCTGGGAACAGTTCTGACCTGCCTGTCGGTATTTTTTCTGACCGGTTACCACAACACACCATTTTACCCATCCAAGACTGATTTGGGTAGCAGTCTGACTATATACAACGCATCCAGCAGCCATTACACGCTGACCATGATGTCGTATGTGGCGATTCTGGTGCCGTTCGTGCTGGCCTATATCGCCTGGGTCTGGCGTCAGATGGATTCCCGCAGGCTGGGTTTCGAAGAAGTGACTGGCGACAGCAAAAGCTACTAAGAAAGGAGAAAGAATATGATTATGTTCGTCTGGTTACTGCTGCTTGCGGCTTCTTTATTTGGAGCAGAATGGCTGCTAAAAAAATGGAACTTGTACTGATAGGAAAAACATAAAAACACTATCTGAATTAATATTTCCGCAGAGCAGCAGACCCCCTGCACACATTTTCAAGCCAAAAGAAGGCATTTTTATGTCAAGTGCAGAACGGGCTTGTGACGAAGGAATAAGTATTCTGAATGACCTGGAAGTGAGGTTTACAAATGCCTTGCGAATTAACAGTATGTTGCAAGTTTTTTATCGACAACATGAAAGACATGCCAAAAAGTGAAGAGTATATAAAGAAAAGGCTCTGTTTCGGTGATTATATCTCCTGCAACAGATATAAAATATATAAGGAGTTCGGTAGTGGAAACATCCCACCTGGTCTTAATCCTGATGACACTGAAGAAGTAAAAAAGATTATACAATGCCTGCGAAAGTTGCAAGGTGTCTAAGACATATAGTTATAAAGTTTCGGGAATTTAGGTTAGGGTGTGTTTCGTTTGATATGTTCCACGGAACATGCCAAATATAATATTGCCAATAACCATCTAAAACTAGACAGTTATTGTGATTTACATAAATAATCACATCGCTGATTTGGTGCAAAATTTGTGATCGGGATAATTTGCTTGCACGTATCTGCACCCTAATTTCGATTTTTTTCACCACCTATTCAAACCTGTGAGCTTTGCACCCCTGTAAATTACATATTGACATTCATATTATTGAATAGTATTTATGAAAACATTGACATGCTAAAGGTCGGATCACTTCAGGAATATCTGCCTGGGCACACATGCGGTAGTCATAGTTGTCAATGAGTACGCAATATTAAGCAAAAGTTCTGGATCATGTCCACAGCCCGCATAACATCGGTTCAATTGAAGATGCCAACGTTGTTGAACAGGCGGGCGACCCAACCTGTGGTGATGCACTCGTCTTTTTTATCAAAATCGAGAATGAAATCATCAATGACATCAAGTTTCTCATCAAGGGATGTGACGCAGCCATAGTAACCTCATCAGTAGCGACAGAACTGGTAATGGACAAGAATCCTGACGAGATGTTAACCCTCAATGACCAAAGAATAGCTGCCACGTTGGACGGTCTTCCGGAAGAAAAAATGCATTGCTCAAACATTGCTGCTTCTGCTCTGCACGCTGCGGTACAACAGTATTGGGCTACAGTGGCTGGAGAGGTGCAACCGGTTGGAATGCAGCATCACCAAGTACATTTCTTTGGGCTGGTAGGTGACGATTTTAATAGCAACTTTTTATGTATTTTTGAGCTGTTTTGCTCATATTGACTTTATTCTTTGCCGACTGAATGAAGCGATGGGATGACACATGGAGAGAAAATACGTAGCACTAAAAGTTGTTGGTAGTTCAAATGTTCAGCCTTGCTAAAACCGGAAAACGACTGGACGACTAGAGGTACGGATTATCCGTACCTCACAGTTCAGCGATTATAATTACAACGCTATCTAACGTTTGAGGTCAGGCCATCTGTGAAATTATTTGAACAACTAAGACGCATCGCACTTCAACAAAATGAAGATAGTGAATTCCCAACTTGGCTCTTGTCGGATATCCTGGCTATTGCCGACAAGCCCGATCGATACACAGATAAAGTTCAACTCGTCAAACAGCTTATCACCCAGATCGGCAATTATGATACCTATGCCGGCGCAGGATGTTTTGATACTTCCGTTAGTGCCGAGACGATAGGAATAACTATCCGGCAGATAGTGACAAAGTAACACAGTAATAATCGAGGTGCTGAAAATGGCATTCGGCAAAAATTGTGTTCCTCGCGACCTTGATCCTGAGGATACTGAGCAAGTAAAAAAAGTCCTTCAGTGTCTTAGACGGAAGCAGGATGGTGAAGGAAGTTAACACAGAAGGCTGAGATCATATGAATTCAAAGACGAAGGTTGGCATAATCATCTGTGATCGCTATCGCTGCTGTGCGGGAGGAAAGTGCCTCAGAGCAATGCGGAACAAGGAAGGGGCCTTCAGTATCTATGCTGGCACGGGTGCCGAGTTGGTTGGATTTACAACCTGCAATGGCTGTCCTGGCGGTAACGTAGAATATGCGGGTGAAGAGATGGTCAAGAATGGAGCTGAAGTCATTCATCTTGCGACCGGGATGGTCGTTGGCTATCCTCCCTGTCCTTCAATCACCACATTCAAATCATTTCTTGAAAAACGCTATGGGGTAAAAGTTGTTGTCGGCACCCATCCAATACCCAAGAAATATCTTGATATGCACAGCCAACTTGGAACATGGGAAAATCCTCAGTGGGAGCCACTTGTCGAACCAATCATGTGTGACGATGCCACCAGAGCACTTTATGATTAAGCGGATGCATGACAGAGGAGCGTGCTGGTGATTCAAGATCCGACAAGTCAGTACATAGCGACAATTATGTCCCACTATGATCTCAGCAGGAAAGTGGTTCTCGAGATTGGATGCGGGAAAGGCAGGATCACACGGGATTTGGCAAAACATGCCAAACATGTTGTAGCCAGTGATCCCGATGCTGTGTCACTTGAAACGGCACGAACAACCATTACGGACGAAAACGTAGAGTTTGTGCGAGCTCCAGCGGGTGTGCCCGACTTACCAGCCAAAAGTTTTGACATGGCCATCTACACCCTGTCCCTGCATCATGTTCCCGCAGCAGAAATGTCCAATAGTCTGCACAAGGCAGCAAAATTTCTTGAAAAAGACGGAGTTATTCTTGTTGTGGAACCTGGAACAACTGGTTCGTTTACCGAAGTGGAAGAGCGCTTCGGAGTGGGGTGTGGAAACGAGCGCTCTGAAAAAAATGCGGCTATTCTTGCCATGTGCGATTTTGAGGGCTGGATGATGGGAGAGACAATTCATTTCTGCACACAGTTCCAATTCGACAATTACGATGACTTCTTTGACAATATGTTGTTTGGGTACCGTCAACAACCTGAAAATTTTATTGAAGAAGTGAAGTCTTACCTCAGTAGGCATAGGACCGTTAACGGCATCATTCTTGAAGCCGAACGGCGGTTAAACGTGTTGCGCAGGAGATACTCATAATTTGCACAAAGGAGTCTGCAATGGAACATTTTCTGGCAACAGTCAAGGACACCGTCAATCCGGCCACTCAACCTGTAGGTGTCAATCTGGTGCGGGACGCCTCTCTGGTCGAAGGGCTTAAAATCAAGATGCGCGGCAAGCGACTGGCAATTTGCCAGCAGATTGCATATAGCCGAATGTACTCCTGGTCTACCTGGACAGATGCTGAGACCGGTCACTGTGCAATAGGAACTGCCTGCACGGGTATGATACGACCTCCTCTGCGAATTATTGACGGTTCGGTCAATACAGGGGTTTATCAGGAAACCCAGCAGGCTGCTGCCGCCATGCAACAGCTGATGCCGCGTGTTGAGCCTGGTGTTATAGGGGTCTTGACGTATCCTCTGATACGTCCATTTAAAGAAATCACTCCCGATCTGGTAGTACTCTATGTCAACTCTGCTCAGGCTATGCGCTTCGTACAAGCCTTCCTTTATCATCATGGAGGAGAGTTTGTCATGAAAACATCCGGAGATGCGGGCGTCTGCTCCCGAGCTGTTGCCCAGGTTGCACTGACCGGCGAACCAACAGTTGAAATTCCCTGTATGGGTGACCGACGCTTTGCCATGACGCAGGATCACGAAATGATTGTCGGTATTCCCTATGCGTGGCTTGAACGCACAGCAGAGGGGCTTGCTGCTACTCATAAGGCGGGGATACGATACCCAATCCCATTTCAGATCCCTTCAGAGTGCGAATTACCTCCGGAGCATATCACCAGCGAGAATGACACGCGGTTATGAAAAATCTGCTCGAATATAAGTTTCTTATTCCCATTGTTCTGTTTCTGGGCTTTGCACCGTTTTATCCGCAGCCACATATCGTGGAAAAGATCAGGATGCTGGCGGCGGGAAACCTTAATAAATCGATCGACATATTTGATCTGGCTTGGCATGCCTGGCCATTTTTGTTGCTTGCATACCGAATTTACCGGGATCTCACGCATAGATAAAATAAATAGACTTACTCAACACTGAAAATAGGAGAAAATATGAAATTCGTTTGTTCCATATTCGTAACGTTCACGCTGTTTTGTTTGTCCAGCAGTCTCTCAGCAGCCTTTGCTGCAACTGATCATTCGACGCTTGTTAAGGGTCCTTTTAAAACCGGAGAAGAGGTCACCAAGGCCTGTCTCAAGTGCCATGCAAAACAGGCCAAGGATTTTATCAAGACAACACATTGGACGTGGAAAGGAACACCTAATCATCTGAACGGTAAAAAGAAGAACTCTGAAGAATACGGCAAAGCGAATATGCTTAATGCGGTCTGCACATCCATCGAAGGGGGCAAGGACGGTGTTGTGCACGAACAATGCTCGAAATGTCATGCCGGTTATGGCTGGACAAACACCAAATTTGATTTCAGTGATGAAAGTAAAGTTGACTGTCTGATCTGCCATGCCCAGAAAGGGAATTACGCCAAAGCTATTGGTGGGAATGTCGACAAAAAAGCCATGGAGAAAGGTTCCATGAATCTCGATCTCGCGGCCCAAAGTGTTGGCGTTCCCACGCGCAATAACTGTGGATCCTGCCATTATTATGGCGGTGGTGCAGATTCGGTAAAAATCCCCGGCATTGAATCCACACTGGAGAAAAAAGATAGAAAGTTTGATGTCCATATGGGTACGACAGCAAGCGGTGGTGGTGACATGGCCTGTCAGATCTGTCATACAACAAAGAATCACAAGATTGCGGGCGCTTCCAGTATGACGGCCCATTATGACGAGCGTGTCAACTGCGAGAATTGCCACAGTGGTGCCAAAGCCCCGCACCAAAAATCCAAAAACCGTACCATACTTGCAAAACATTCCGATTCTGTTGCTTGCCAGACCTGTCATATTCCTTACTTTGCACGTTCGCAGGCAACAAAGATGGAATGGTATTGGTCAGAGGCTGGCAAGGACATCAAGCCAGAGGAGCAGTTTGACAAAGAAACCTACGTAAAAAAGATGGGACGCTTTGTATGGGGAATGAACGAAAAACCGGTGTATGCCTGGTATAACGG
>CAIYZD010000835.1 GCA_903930585.1 uncultured Geobacteraceae bacterium
GATGAGCTTTGACGTCAATCGCCATCCAGACCTCGAATGGCGCTTGTGTTGTCAAATCATGAAAGCGAAGTGCGGACAGGAGACAGACCACACCGTTAGGGATTGCTTTGCCAACCTCGGCTAGAGTTTGATGCTCTGTTACCTGTGCATCAGTCAGTCGATAGAGCCCGCGCCCGACGCGCTCAACTACTCCCCGCTTGCACATGCGGCTAATCTCTACCCGAGGAATTTCATACTGTTCAAGTTCGCGGGAGCGTACCACGCTTTGCCTGCCGAACAGATCGAGTAGTTTCTGTTGTGCCGTGAGATTCATGGTAACCGCTCTTTGTTTCAAAGTATCGTGTTACAAAAATATATACCTTGTATTTGCAACAATCAAGTAGTATTTAAAACTTCTCACGCTTGCCCAGCCTCGCTTTGGCGGCCCGCATGCAGTTGACCACCGGTTCGACTACTGCCGCCGGGAAACCGGCTGGAAGAGATGCGACAACGCGAGCGATAATATCTTCCATCGGATCGGCCAGTTCCTGGATAATGCTGTCAAGCTCTTCCTCCGGGAAACGTGCTTTCCGGGACATGCTCGACCAATGCCGTCTGATGATTTCTCCCCAGAAATAATGCTTGTTCTTGCCATCCACTGACATGGCCATCTTCATCTGTTTCTGATGAAGCTCTTTCCTCGCCACAATCGGCCAGGCCGACATGACATCATACAGCGGCGTCAGACGGTATGCGCCGCGCGGCAGCAGGTAGATACTGAAGTTTTTGGCGTGACCGTCAATCGCCCCGAGCAACCAGAAGAGCAGTTGTGTCTTCATGAACAACCGCCGGTCGGCGGCAGCAGTCTCCGATCCGACCAGCAGATCCATGATCCCCCTGATGCCCGGGCCACCGTCCTCCTCGTACTTGAACACAGGAGGCACGCCCAGCGCCTGGCACATATCCTCCATCGGCAGGCGGATGATCCGGGTGCCGTCCCTGGACCAGCGACGGTCAAAGCGCTCGACCACCAGGGTCTTCACTTCATCGAAAAGACAGATGTCGGCAGTGGCGACAGGAATGCCATATTCTTTCAGGAAACGGTGACACAACCATTCGTTCTCGACGCTGTCGGAGAGATCAATCCGGGGAGTCTGTCCGATCGGCAGCTTGAAAATATGGGTTGTCGGAGTAGCACCGTGGGGGCGGCACCAACGGTTGCCAAGCCGCAGCAGGGCGGTCTTTTCCTGTGCGCCGGCAAGCGAGATTCGGAAATCGGAATCCTTCTGCATCCCCAACGGCATGGTCTGATAGTTTCGTAGTGTTTCGGCAATTTCCGCATCGGTGAGAGGTTCTGCGGAAATATCCATGACGCCGTGTGGCTCTTCTGTTTCCGGCAGCAGTAGCAGCGCCCCGACACAGTCTCTGCCGATATGCCACAGGAGATCAAAACAGCGGTCGCTGGCGGCGCCGAAGCGGGCCTGTATTCTTCTGCGAATGGCGTCATTATCCGGCAGCAGATTGTCGAAAAAGTATTCCACGGCTGTCCCGGCCAGCGGATGCTGTCCGAGTGGAAGCGACAGCGACAGCGGACGGCTGTTTTCCGAGGCAAGCCAGGACGGATCGTAGACCAACTGCATCCTGCCGGTTGAGGAAAAGGAGAGGCTGCCAACCTTCTCGCCATTGATAGAGATGTTCAAGGGTATTCTTGATCTGGGGCGTGCCATGTTACCACCTGTCCTCATCTGTTGCAGACTGCTCTCTGGAGCCGATCTGTATATTCAATTGTAATGCGGACAGCAGAACCAGAATGGTCTGCAGCTGCACAGAAGGTTTTCCCTTTTCAATCAGCGACAGGGTGGTCTGGTTCAAACCGGTCATTTTCCCCAGCTCGATCTGGGTCAGCCCCTGACTTTTCCTCTCGTCTCTGATAAGGGCTCCAAGAGATTGAGCCGATGTAATGAGTCTGAGCATGCTTACGTCCTCACTCTTTGTCCACGACATATATTTCTTATTTATTGTCTGTATAGCATAATTTGTTTTTATTGCCCAAGTAAAATATTAATGCATACGGATGATTTTCGAATCAAACTTGGTATAATCGTCTTGATGACATATCCGGTTATGTGAGAACGAAAGGCTTCGATAAAATTCAACAGTACCAGATGGCGCTTTCAGCATTGGATGCTCAAAAAGACAAGCGGATCACACGGGAAGACGTTGCTGAATTGTGCAAAGTCACACCTGCACAAGCGTATCATCTGCTAAAAAAGATAACCAAAGATAGTAAGTTAGAACTCAGCGGCAGTAGGAGGGGATCGTACTATACGCTCAAAACGCACGGATAAACGCACATAAAGAAATTAAACGCACAACCGTGTGTTTGTGGTGTGTTTTTCTTCAGAGCAAGCAAGCTTCTATATCACCGGAAGCGACTGAAGTGGCAGATGAAAGTATATTAAAATGCCACAGTTCCCGTTTTCTGTGAATTTTGACTCTTTTGATGAAGTATTGGCTAAAGGGGCACCAAAGGGGCAAAACGGGCAACAGTAATATGAACCACCCCGAACCGACCCATTAACTCCACATTTTTCAATAAAGTGGAGTTAATGGGCTGATAATATGATAGCTGATATTTGTTTTACCGCCGACCGCAAGCATGTACTGAAAGAAAGAGACTAAGATGCCAATGCCTCCCGGCGGGATATCCGTTGAAAATTTTGTTAATAATGTAGGCCTGTTTTTTTAACAAAATACTGGTTCGATGATTAATATTGCATGTCACACAAAATAATGGACTATTTTAAGTCTATTGATTATATTTATTGCATCAAGAGACCTTTTGAGGGTTTTTATGCAAAATTCAAAGACACCAGAAGAAATGGAAGCTGCCTTCGGGCAACAGTTGCGCGATCTGCGCCTACGCCGGAACATCGATCAGCGTCAGTTGGCCGAGCAGGCCGGTGTTGCCCTGAATGCCGTCAAAAACCTGGAAAACGGCAGAGGGGCAACGCTGACGTCACTGGTGAAGGTGTTGCGAACCCTGGGGCGGGCCAACTGGCTGGAAACCCTGGCACCGGCAGTTGCCATCAGCCCTATGCAGATGCTGAAGGCAAAACAGCCGCGTCAGCGTGCTTCCAAACCCAAAGGGACCTCACATGTATAAACCGGTCCAAGCCATCGAGGTCCGCATCTGGGGCAAGACCGTTGGTGCGGTTGCTCTTACTCCGAATCTGGGATATTACGCGTTCGAGTATGACAGTAGATTCATCAGGTCTGGAATTGAACTGGCTCCACTCACTATGCCGCTGTCCGAGGCTTGGGAACCGTTCGTCTTTACCGATCTTCCCGAACTGAGCTTCAAACGGCTGCCGGCGATGCTGGCAGATGCCCTGCCTGATGATTTCGGCAATGCCCTGATTGATGCCTGGATGGCAGGTAAAGGTATTGATAAGAAGCAGGTGACGCCGCTTGATCGTCTGGCATATATGGGGAAACGCGGCATGGGGGCGCTGGAATTCAAGCCGGCCCGGACACCTGCTACTGCAAGCAGTACCGCCATCAAACTCTCCCGTCTGGTCGAAAGCGCCCGTCAGGCTGTTCATGGTGAACTGGGAGCGGACCATCTAGCCAAAGCCGCTCTGGCCCAGATTATTCAGGTCGGCACCTCAGCAGGTGGCGCACGAGCCAAGGCGGCTATCGCGTGGAATCCTGAGACTGACGAGATCCGGCCGGGACAGTTTGATGTGGAACCAGGCTTTGAGCACTGGCTGCTCAAATTCGACGGCATGGGTGCTGACCGGGAACTGGGTGGCTCCCAGGATTATGGCCGGATCGAATATGCTTACTACCGGATGGCCTGTGCCGCCGGCATTACCATGTCACCCTGCCGTCTGCTGGAAGAAAACGGCCGGGCCCATTTCATGACCCGCCGCTTTGATCGCGACGGTAACCGCAAACACCATCTGCAATCGCTTTGTGCAATGGCCCATCTGGATTACAAGCAGAAGGCTACCCACGATTACAACCAGTTTCTGCAGACGGTTGTCCGTTTGGGTCTTGATTATTCTGCACTTGAAGAGGCATACCGACGTATTGTTTTTAACGTCATTGCAGTAAACTGTGACGATCATACTAAGAATATATCATTCATGCTGCGGGAAGGCGGTCGCTGGGAACTGGCACCGGCCTATGATGTGACGTATGCTTTCAATCCCTCCGGAGAGTGGACATGGCAGCATCTTATGGCTGTGAACGGCAAATTCAGCGGTATTACTCAAGCGGACCTGCTGGCTCTGGCCGATCGGTTTGGTGTCGGCACCGCACATAAAGTTATCCGCCAGGCGCAGGATGCCGTTGCCGTTTGGCCTGATTTTGCCGGACAGGCCGGGGTAAGTCCAGTCGAGAGCAACAGGATACGTGAACACCATTACCTGCTGTAGGGTGGCTGAACTTTCCCGAATTGCGGAGACAGTGATGTGGAAAAATCGGACCCAATGGGTGGGTAAAATATCTTATTGAGGTATTTTTAGAGGTATCTGCCGAATTGCTGCAAATTATTAAGCTTGTAAAACGGATAGTTATGAAGTTAGTTCGATTCCGTCCCTGACCACTTTTTATAATAAAACAGCCACTTACGATTAGCATCGTTTGTGGCTGTTTTTTTGTTGTAGCTGCGTTGTACTATTTCGCAGAATAATAACTCTGTAAAACTCAGTAGACTTCTTTTTAGGAGCCTTTGAAGCGGCATGTTATGATCCATTTTTGATGGCCAAAATGCTTTCTAATTCGTGTATATTTCGGCAGTCAGCATTATATGCA
>CAIYZD010000836.1 GCA_903930585.1 uncultured Geobacteraceae bacterium
AACCCAGAACCATTTATACAAAACTATTTACAGGTCCGACCTGGACACAGGAGGGTTCCTTGAAACGTTTTTTGTGGCGCACATTTTGGTTTGACGCGTCTCTTATTGCAATATTTTTTTTGAACATATTAACATCGGTCGAATGTTATGCATCTATCCCCGATACATTCACGCCTCTTATTTCCATAAGCTCCGACAGGTTTACCTCTGGCGATGATCTTCGTTTTGCATCTCCATCTTTTGATGATTCGGGATGGCGAACCTTGGGCAATAATGCATCAATAAATTCCGAATCCGTTTCAGTCTGGCGCAGAATTCGCTTTGTCATTCCAAAAGACACTAAAGATCATCAAGTTGGCATCCTGCTCGGCAGGATCGCCGATGCCGACGAAGTATATCTGAACGGTGTAAAGATTGGCGGAGAGGACTTACTGGGAGATCATTTTGTCAAGACCGATAAAGTCGTCAGGCTCTATCAACTTCCTCTCGTGTCTCTAAAACCGGAAGGAGAAAATTTGCTTGCCGTCAGGACGGTCAATCTATCTCCAACGAAGTCAAATCAACAAAGCCCGGTTATCGGAGATTACAATGCACTGCTGAAAATAAAGCTGAAAGAGGAATACTCTACCAGAAACATTGAGTTCGTTCTGTTCACGTTCTTTTTTATCTGGATAGAGTACATGTGTTTTCTCTATTACAAACGACTTGTAACAAATGAATATACATCCTTCGGTCTATTCATGATCATTTACGCCGTCGCGTATTTTCTGGATAGTCTGATATTTTATCAAACCGGTTTTAAAACCGATACCATCCAGCACATTATTACCGCTCTCTATTTTGTCCTTCCTGCTACAATCCTTTATTTCCAGATGTGTGTGTACAAACATAAACTCAAAGCATGGACGTGGATAAACCTCTTTGCCCCGGTTATCCTGTCGCTTGCGGCTCTTTTTGTAGATGATTTAAGAACGCAGAGAGTCCTATTGATGCTCTGGTATCCGGTATGCATTTCTGTCGCAGCTACAGCTCTTCTCTTTGCCTGGCAGGACTATCATCAAAAGTTGAATGAATCTAAGCCGATGTTTGCAGGAATGCTTTGGATCTGCCTCTCCGGCGGAATTAGTCTTTTGTCATGTACCACAACCATTATTACAACATACACCCTGTTCGGTTATAACCAGTCGGTTCTTATTCTTTTTGTCTGGATCATCATCATGAAATATGGAATCATTTCGCGGTTTGCGAGGATCAAAATCGATATGCAGACGATGTCCTCCCGTCTTCTTTCGGCTCATGAAGATGAACGTTCCCGTTTGGCAAGGGATCTTCACGATGGAATGGGGCAAAACCTGGTGGCGGTCAAGTTCAATCTGCAGAGGGTAAATTCCGGGTTGAATAATCGGCTTATCGATGGGGTCATTGAAGAGATATCAGGCAACATAAATGATCTTCGTGATATCTCCACCGGGCTCATGCCGGCTTCCCTGAAGGCGGTGGGGTTGGCGAACCTCCTCAAAACCCACGCCGCTCAGTTTTCAAAAAGCAGTGGTATTTGTGTTGCCGTTGAAGCAGACGATCCGAGCCGGCTTCCTCTCCCAGTAGAACTGAATATTTTCAGGATATTTCAGGAGGTGCTAAACAACGCAGCAAAGCACTCCGGTGCAACAAACATCAGCGTATCCCTTAAAGAAGAGTCAAACGGCCTTGCCATGCAGATCCATGACGATGGCAGCGGTTTTGATATAAAAAGCGTACAGGCAAACAATCAGGGGCTGGGACTTTCGATCATGCAGGAGCGGGTGAGAATCATCGGCGGAGACATCACCATGCAGAGCGGTAGAAATATTGGAACGACAATCATTCTGGAGGTTCCGTTTTCATGACACGGATAATAGTGGTGGACGATCACAAGATCATACGGCAGGGACTCACCGGTATGCTTCAGGGAGTCGAAGAGTTTGAGGTGGTCGCCGAGGCTGGGACTGGCGCGGCGGCAGTGCGGTTTGTTCAAGATATAAATCCTGACATAGTCATCATGGATATGTCCCTTCCTGACATGGACGGCCTGGAAGCGGTGCGGCACATGAAGGAAAACGGCTTTAGTGGACAAATTCTCTTTCTTACCATGCATAACGATCTGGGATATTATGAAGCGGCTCAAAAGTTGGGAGTAACTGGTTATCTGTTGAAGGACGATGCCATGGATGATCTGATCTACGCCATCAAGGCGGTTCTGCGGGGTGATCGTTTTACAAGCGGAGCTTTGAATGGTACCCCTTCCGCAGTGCAAACACCTCTACAGGATACCACGCTCACCCATCGGGAAAATGAGATTGTTACTCTTATCGCCGATGGAAAAAGCAGCAAGGAAATAGGGGAAAAATTCTTTATCAGCGTCAAGACCGTTGAAACGCATCGTTCAAATATAATGCATAAACTCGGCCTCAAAGGGGCGGCTGACCTGACGAAATATGCCATCAGGGTCGGGCTGATTTAGTGAAGTAATGTATGTGTTGCAAGCTGGATACCCGTTAGCCTTCATGTCGCGCATCCTCCTGCTATACTGCAAACACCCCTGGGCCGTAACTGAAACCTGGCATATATTCCCTTCGTGCAGACCATTCAATGCTGAAACCAGATTGATGAAGAACTACCTGTTGTCATCCAGTTTACCAAACCCTTTGCTACAGGCTACTATCTGCAGTTCTATGGTCTTAAAATCGTGCTCATCGATTTGTTTTGACTCTTTACGTCACAAAAAGAGTTTTGCGA
>CAIYZD010000837.1 GCA_903930585.1 uncultured Geobacteraceae bacterium
ATTACCCCGTCGGATTTTCCAAGTGTGTTCGCTTTGCTCGCCTCTTCCTTTTTCGCTTTTTCCCGTTGTGCTTCCAGGGAGAGTGTTCCTTCATTCTTTACAACAACCCCTGCCTGGCGCGACTGATCCGATATGCTGATCGTATCGACCTGAATGTGCGTAGCCTCTTTGTTTAAGACGGTACCCGCATTTGGAGCAACCATTGCTCTCGCCGCCGACGGGGATACATCAGGCGTCCGATTCGAAAGGAGCGGGAGCTTTTGATCTATGCCCGGAACCATGGTTGGAGTCACAACACATATCCCCTTTCAGATGATAGTCGGCATCACTAGGCCTGTTACACACACCTCATGATAGTCCTTGCCAACTCTTTTTACAAACATTTTTTGACATTACAAAAGAGGGCAAAACGGCGTCTGACAATAGATTCCGCAGTGAGTTTATTGCCATGTCATGACGAAAGCCCGCAACTTTCCGCCATGCTCGTCACGGTAATAAACCACTTTGATATTTTCGGTAATACGTCCGCGCTGAATTTCATACCCCTCTTTTTTTTCGGCAGTCTCAATGTTTAAGACAGGTTTTTTCGTAACCTGTCGCAACACGCCTTTCATGAATGATTCCGGAACACCCTGTCCCCCTCGGTCAATAACCTGAATTGCCTTGATTGCCTGAGCTTCACGCAGTACCTTGAACTCTGTGACTTGTCCTTTGTACCGTTCCCATCCCGGGTTGGAGGCACTGAACTGCTTATCAAGCCCGGCGCGGGGAATAAAATCGGGGAGGGTTGTTGGCCGTGCTCCGGACGCTGCTGAGGGTGAAGGGCTTGTTGAACCGCGATTTTCGGCAATGGCGGTCAGTACGGCCTTGTCGCTCATACGATCCTGATCCTGTGGCGATACCGGAGAAATAACCTTGGTAACAACCGCTGCTTTAGCGGACTCAGATACCGGAGTCGGCAATGGGCGTGGAGGGGACTGCGTGGCAGGCTTCACCATCGCAACCGATACTGTGCTGGTTGCAACAGGATCGGCTTTGGGGACGGGTCCTTGCTGCTGGAAATAGGTGATGGCCAGTACCACGATGACAACCGGTATCAGCCAGAGGAGAAATACTCCTTTTTTTGAAAGGTGTGATTTCGTTTCAGCGATGTCAACACTCTCGGCATCCCAGCCATGAGATTGAGAAGGAGTCGCCTGATCAAGCGTTTCGGGCTCGGGGGTACTGCTTACCGCATTGTCAAAGGAGCTGTTGAATTCGGAATACACTTTTAAGCGTTGGCGGGGAGCGTAGGTAATCCCCTGTTCTTCCAAAGAAGGTTCGGAGGCGTTTGTCGCGACAGGAAACGGCAGTTCAGTAGCGATCTGTTGCGGTGGGACTGCCTCGGTAACCGGGCGGTAACCGGGGAAGGTAGATTCATCATCCGGAAACGGTTTCAAGTCTGATTGAACCATCGATTCGGCCGAAAATGTTTCCTCACCCTTCTTCGCCTTGCTAAGAAGCGTATCAAGAAGGTGTTGAAGTTCGGCGCTCAGCTGGCCGTCTTCTGCCGAAGTGTCGAGCCACCCCTGATATGGTTTCAAAATCGCGTCCGTCACCTGACCGGGAGAAGCCAGCAACACGAAACGTGAGCGCTTGCGTCCCAACTGTTTTTTCAGGTGCATGATCAAAATATCGGCCGAGAGCCCGGATAAATGAGTCTGAACAAATACGACATCCGGCTTTTCGATAGCGATCTCTTCGCCACCTTTTTCGAGGTTGTTAACAACACGAAGACGAATGTTCCTGTCTTCGGTCAAGCGGCTGAAAATTTTTCTCAGTCGCGCAACATCAGTAATTAATAGCAGATTGCTCACGAAAAACCCTCTCACCGTAAATATCGCCATTGTACGGGATGGCAATGCGGTAATCAACACTTATGATGTGCTTTTAGTTGTGCTTTTAGTTTGACAAAACGGTATGGCGAAAATTACTATGGGGAGATTGGTATCTGATGTAAACTTTTGGAGGAATTATGGGCAAAACGTACAACATAGCAGTTTTGGCAGGTGATGGCATCGGCCCTGAGGTTATGGCGGAAGCACTTAATGTACTTGATGCGGTAGAAAAAAAATTCGATGTTACCTTTACGCGAACCTCTGCCAACGTCGGGGGGGCCGGAATTGACAACGAGGGAAAAGCTCTTCCGCAGAGTACGATTGATATCTGCAAAGCTTCCGACGCCATTCTGTTCGGTTCGGTTGGCGGGCCGAAGTGGGAAACGCTGCCGCCGGATGAGCAGCCCGAACGCGGCGCTCTTTTGCCGCTCCGCAAAATATTCGGCTTGTATGCGAACCTGCGACCGGCCATTATTTTCCCTTCACTGACCGGTGCCTCGTCGCTCAAGGAAGAGGTTATAGGTGGCGGATTCAACATTCTGGTTATCCGCGAATTGACTGGGGGGATCTATTTTTCCCAACCGAAAGGTATCGAAGGCGCCGGTCGCGAGCGGGTTGGTATTGATACCCTGCGCTACTCCGTGCCGGAGATTGAGCGCATCGCGCATGTCGCGTTTCAGGCAGCACGCAAGCGGGATAAAAAGGTCTGTTCCATCGACAAAGCCAACGTACTCTCCTCATCAGTGCTCTGGCGCGAAATTGTTATCGGCATCGCCAAAGAATATCCGGATGTTGAACTGACCCATATGTATGTCGATAACGCGGCCATGCAGCTGGTGAAATGGCCAAAACAGTTTGACGTTATTCTGGCAGAAAATATGTTTGGCGATATCCTTTCCGATGAGGCAGCCATGCTGACCGGATCTCTCGGGATGCTCCCGTCCGCCTCTCTGGCAGAGGGGACCTTCGGCATGTACGAACCGTCCGGCGGCTCGGCCCCGGACATTGCCGGCAAGGGAATTGCCAATCCGATCGCCCAGATTCTTTCGGCTGGGATGATGCTCAAGTTCTCGTTCGGGATGCTGGATGCTGCGGATGCAATCGATAAGGCCGTGGAGAAAGTGCTTGATCAGGGATACAGAACGGCTGACATTTTCCAGAACAAACCGGGCGAACAGCTGGTAAATACAAAGGAAATAGGTGCAGCAATAATTGCCAATCTGTAGGTTGCGCTTTGTGCGCACCATCTGCGTAAACTCGCTATAAAAACTAACAGGGGAAAAGGAATACAACAATGAAAGTCGGAATCGTCGGATGGCGCGGTATGGTTGGTTCGGTTCTTATGCAGCGGATGCAGGAAGAAAACGATTTTGCTCTGGGCTTTGAACCGGTATTTTTCACTACTTCTCAGACTGGTCAACCTGCACCGATGAACGCAGGAACCCTGAAGGATGCTTCGGATATCACCGAACTTACGAAACTGGACGTAATCATCACCTGTCAGGGGGGCGATTACACCAAGGCGGTCCACCCGGAACTTCGTAAACAGGGGTGGAACGGCTACTGGATTGACGCCGCCAGCACCCTGCGCATGGAGGACAATGCCGTTATTATCCTCGACCCGGTCAACCGCGATGTGATTGATGCGTCACTGGCCAAAGGAGGGAAAGATTTCATCGGCGGCAACTGCACCGTCAGCCTGATGCTGATGGCGTTAGGCGGTCTGTTCCGTGCCGGTGCGGTGGAATGGATCAGCTCCATGACCTATCAGGCTGCAAGCGGCGCCGGGGCTCCCAATATGCGTGAACTGCTGTCACAGATGGGTGTTCTGAACGGAGTTGTGGCGGAAGAGCTGAAAGATCCGGGGTCGGCAATTCTGGAGATTGACAGAAAAGTAACCGAAACCTTGCGTGACGGTTCTCTGCCGACGAAAGAGTTCGGCTTCCCGCTGGCAGGCAGTGTCCTCCCCTGGATCGACCGTGAAGTTGAAGATGGTCAGAGCCGTGAAGAATTGAAAGGTTTCCTGGAAACCAACAAGATCCTTGGCACCGCTTCGCCGATCCCGGTTGACGGCATTTGCGTCCGGGTCGGCGCCATGCGCTGCCACAGTCAGGCATTGACAATCAAGCTGAATAAGGAACTGCCCATAGCTGAAATAGAAGCGTTGATAAAAAATGACAACCAGTGGGTCAAGCTGATTCCGAACACCAAGGCGGAGTCTCTGGCAGGCCTGACACCGGCGGCGGTATCAGGCACTCTGACAGTGCCGATCGGCCGACTACGCAAGATGAAGATGGGGCCGCAGTACGTATCGGCCTTCACCTGCGGGGATCAGCTCCTCTGGGGAGCGGCGGAACCGCTCCGCCGGATGCTGCGTATTCTGCTGGAGAAATAGTCGTCATGTTTTAAATCCGTTGGTATGGAGTTAGCGCCCCGTTTGGGGCGCTTTCTGTTTGAGGCCCCCCATGAAAACATCACTCGTAAAACCTGAACTTCTTGCCCCGGCCGGTTCGTTGGAATCCTTCTTCGCTGCGATGGAAAAAGGTGCCGATGCTGTATATGCCGGCTTGCAGGAATTTTCTGCCCGCGCCCGCGCCAAGAACTTTTCCCTGATCCAGATGGAACGGATGCTGGCATATGCTCATGGACACAACCGTAAAATATACGTGACCCTCAACACTCTGGTGAAAGAGAAGGAGCTGCCGCAACTGGTGGATACGTTGGCGGCACTGGCAGGGATGCGGGTCGATGGCGTGATATTGCAGGATCTGGCGGTGGCACGGCTGATCCGGAACCACTTTCCCTCCATTCCGTTGCACGCATCGACCCAGATGACGATCCATAACACGCCCGGCGTCAAGATGCTGGAAGAACTCGGCTTTCAGAGGGCCGTGCTGGCGCGTGAGCTGGCGGTTGATGAAATAGCGGCCATCGCCGCTGCCACACCGGTCGAGATTGAATGCTTCGTCCATGGGGCACTCTGTTTCTCGATTTCAGGGCAATGCTTTTTCTCGTCGCTACTGGGAGGGCACAGCGGTAATCGTGGACGCTGTGCCCAGCCCTGTCGCCGTCTGTACAATCATCGCGGCAAGGAGGGGCACTACTTCTCCACCAGCGACCTGTCAGCTATCGACCTGATCCCGGATCTGGTCAGGGCCGGGGTAAAATCACTCAAAATCGAGGGGAGGATGAAATCGGCCGAGTACGTCGCCTCGGTGGTTGAAGCCTATCGTACCGTGCTTGATGCTCCGGAAAAAGCGTATAAAGAGGCATTGGTGACTGCCAAGGGGATTCTGAAATACTCCTTTGGCCGAACGCCGACCAAGGGTTTTCTGGCATCACAGCAACCGGATGACATTGCCAACCCCTGGCAGAAAGGGGGGACCGGACGTTTTATCGGTCAAATAAAAAGCATCAAGGGAAAGAGCCTGATCTTTGAAACGAGGGATGCACTGTATGTCGGAGACCGGCTCCGGGCACAACCGAAAAGCGACATGGCCGGCCAAGCGTGGACCGTGCGCGAGATGGTTCTTGGCCGCAAGAAGTGCATGGAGGCCCCGGCCGGGAGCCTGGTGGAGGTTGAGACACCGTTCAGCTTTTCCGCCGGTGATTCCATCTACAAGGTTTCATCCCGCGAAGCATACACGCTGAGCGACAACGCGAGCCAGCGCAGACTTGAGGGAGCCCAGGGTGACAAGCTTCCCTGCAGACTGGTCGTCTCGTTGAAAGAGGAGCAATTGCGCATCTCCGCTACGGTTGCCGGGTATGGTCATGAGTTCAGCTTTCCGCTCGGTCCACTTGAACCGGCTCGAAGCGGCGACATGCAGGCGGTCCTGTTCGGCCAGTTCTCGAAATGTGGCGATACCCCCTTCAGGCTTGAAGCGCTTGAGGCAGCTGATTTTCCGGCCGTATTGATTCCGATGGCGCTCTTTAAAAATCTGCGTCGACAGTTTTATGAGCAGTTATGTGAAGCATCCACATCCACCTTCCGTGAACAGCTTGCGACGGCCCGCCGTGGCGCGATGCGGGAACTGGATG
>CAIYZD010000838.1 GCA_903930585.1 uncultured Geobacteraceae bacterium
ACTTGGAAAGATATTTCCGAAACCTTAAATATATTTGCTTCACCAGATAATGTGAACAGTTGCAATAATCAGTTTGTGAGAGAACTAGCATTACAATATGGTCAATACATATTAGAAAATCTAATTTGATAAAGGAACATTGTCATGGATGAAACTTTACTATGTTTATTGCGTGATTACGAGACAGCGAAGGAAGTTGCAAAACATATTGATAGATTAAATGAGGAAATAGTTAAAATTGTTGATAAATATTTAAGCGAAGTAACCAAAGATAAATGGAATGTTATTGAAGCAAGTATAGATGACTCGTTTATGATTACCAAAGACACCTGGGTGACAAACAATGATGACTGGATGGCATGTTTTGCATTTGAAATTGACGATAATGAGGATGACTACGACTATTGGCTCAATCACATGCTTGGTCACTCCAAATTTCCATTCAAGATTGTATGCTCTTTTTCTGGATTGTTGAGAACTGATTGTTGTGAAAAATCTGAGATTATTGATGCTACAAAAGAATTAGCAGTAAAACTGATTGCAAACGGTTTTTCTGAGTCAACTACGAAGGGGAAAAAAGCATATTTCTTTTCCAGACCTATTAAGTTTGAAAAGCAAAAGCTTATTGAAGCCTTTGAAAATGAAAGTCCTCCAGATGGAATTAGCATTTTAGGTGATATTGTTGATGAGTTAGATAATTATGTGCCCTTGATTGAAGATGTAGTGCAAAAATTCCGGCAGTAGGAGGTTGACGTTATGGGTTTAGCAAATATGCTTCTCGTCCAGTTGCCAGCAAAACTTGGTGATGCTAAAGCGCAGGTCAAGTTAGCTGATATGTATTATGACGGGAAAGAGATCGACCAAGACTTTAATGAAGCTGCAAAATGGTTTCTTAAAGCTGCTGAACAGGACGTGACTTACGCTCAGTACAGCCTAGGATATATGTTTGAAAAGGGTCAAGGAGTGAACCGAAATATTGAAAAAGCTTCTGAGTGGTATAGTAAGGCTGCGGAACAGGGAAATGTTTCTGCGCAGCTCAAGTTAGCAGATATGTATTATTATGGAAAAGAGATTAAACAAGATTATAAAGAAGCTGCGAGGTGGTATAGTAAAGCAGCTGAACAGGGCAAGGCTTATGCTCAGTACAGCATAGGTTATATGTATAAAAACGGTCAAGGTGTGAACAAAGACCATATGAAAGCTGTAGAATGGTTTCGCAAGGCTGCAGAACAAAATTATGCTTCTGCACAGTATCGTCTAGGAATTATGTATTACCATGGATATGGAATTAACAAAGATAAGAAAGAAGCATCGAATTGGTATAGTAAGGCGGCTGAGCTAGGCGAAGTTGATGCACAGTTCGATCTTGGGAAGATGTATTATAATGGTGATGGAGTTGACGAGAATAATGAAGAGGCAGCGATATGGATAAGTAAAGCGGCAGAACATGGTCATGCTAAGGCTCAGAATTTGTTAGGAGATATGTATTATAGTGGATATGGGGTTGACGATGATTATGAAGAAGCCGCAAAGTGGTATAGGAAGTCTGCGGAGCAGAGTAATGCTTATGCGCAGTTTAGTCTAGGTCGTATGTATTTTTTTGGTGAAGGAGTTGCTGAGGATAATGAAGAGGCAGCAATATGGATTTGCAAATCAGCAGAACAAGGTAATGCAAAGGCACAAAACATGCTTGGAGACATGTATTTTAATGCATACGGAGTAGTCGAGAATTATGAAGAAGCTGCAAAATGGTATCGTAAAGCAGCTGAACAAGGCAGAGCTGATGCGCAATTCGATATTGGACGCATGCTTTTTAACGGTCTTGGAGTTGAAGAGGATCGAAAAGATGCATTGGAATGGTTTCACAAGGCTGCGGAACAAGGTAATGCTAAAGCGGAAAACAAGCTTGGAGATGCATACTATTATGGTTATGGAGTTGGCAAGAACAAGGAACAAGCGGCAAATTGGTACAGAAAGTCTGCTGAACAGAATTTTGGGTATTCCG
>CAIYZD010000839.1 GCA_903930585.1 uncultured Geobacteraceae bacterium
AGCGAATGGCAGCGAGGATGATGAACGGAACAATGTATCAGACGATCAAGGATTGTGCTTTTCTCAGCCGTTGTTCAACAACATGGATGATATCTTCAACGATGATCGGACGATGGTCAGCTTCCCGGTAGGATTCCGCAAGCGGCACGATTGCCCCCTCCACCTTGCCGCAGAGTTCCGACAGTTGCGCTTTGATTGTTCGCAGTTCGATCCCGGTTTCTTCTGCAAATCTGGCCAGATGCGACGCCATCAGATAGCGAGGGTCCTTTTGTCCTCCCATCTTCATGGCGAACTTGTTGCTGACTCGTTTATACACTGCCGTGCTGAGAAGATCATAGAAGGGCGCCAGACGAATTGTTCCGCCGGCATAGAGAAAGGAAAGATTCTTTGCATGGGAGTCGGCGTTGCCGATCAGGAAGTTGAATAAAGCCCATGTGAGGAGATTCAAGGTGTCGAGGATCGGCTCATCGCTCCACTCTTCAACCAGTTTGAAGCAGTCCTGAAAACCGGGACCCCCTTCCTGCTCATATTTCATCTCCGGGATTACGCCAAGGGCTTGGCAGAAGTCTTCCTGGTGGAGGCGCTCTATTTCTCCGGGAGCGATCCGTTTCCGGTCGTACCGCTCGACCATGTAGACCTGCTGTCCAACAATATCGACAACCTGTGCAGATGGAACCGGGAGGCCAACCTTGTGCGCCAGGTTCATGCAGAATGCTTCGTTGATCACCGTTTGCTCAAGTTGTGGAATGGCTGTCTTGAGGATATGCGACGAGGCGCGATTCCCTTCGGGGATGAAGAACGCACTATTCTCAACATAGAGAGGCAGTTTGTGCTGTGCTCCGGCCAGGGAGAGTCGCACACCTTCCTCACCGGCAAGAAACGGATGAGACGGGAGAGTTGCCAGCTCCAGAGCGAGCGCTTCCGGCGAAATTGGCCGGTACTGCCCGGAGGGACCTGGAATGTCGCCGGGGCGAAGGATGGAAACGGCTCCGGCGCAGTCCCCACCGATACCTTCCAACAAGGCAAAGATGTTATCCACCGAGACGCCGAGCTGACGCGCCACCTGACGACGGATATCCCCTTCGGGGAGGAGATTGGCAAAGAAAGCCCGCGTGGCGGAGTCATCGAATGGCACATCCCTGACAGTAAGTTGCCGTGACAGCGGCAAGGCCGCACGCTGAGAGCGATAGCCATCATCATACCGGAAGCTCAGCCGCGCGCCATCCTGAGTAAACTCCCCAATGAGGCGGCTGTTCCAATAGACATGTAGAGTTCCTGACATTTACCGTTCCTTGAATGGGTTGGCGGAACGAGGGAAGATGTAGATCTCCAACCCCATTTTTCGCAGTACTTGCAGCGTCTTGCCAATTTCTGCGGTTTCTTTACCGTTTTCCAGCTGGGAAAGAAACTTCGTACCCACTCCGGCCATCCCGGCCGCTATTTCCTGACGAATATTGATTTCTTTCCGCTTAAAGCGGATAATCCTGCCAATATCTTCGGGGGTGGATATTTTTCCGTAGGCGGGTTCCTGACTGATATTTTCTTGATTAAGATCCATAATCTGCCTCATTTATTTATTCCGTACGGACATATTATGTCAATTTAAAGGGAGATGTCAATTTGTATTTTCCGTACGGACATATTGTGACGTAATTATACATGAAACCCATATAATCAGTCCGTTCGGACATATATTCCTTTTTGTGTCCCCCAAAAAAACAGAGGGGCGACCAACTGACGGCCGCCCCTATTTCCATACGACATCACTTCATCCTGTCGCGACGGCAGCCTCCGGCAACTTGTCAGCCGCAGGAGATTTGGCTGCGGCCACCTTTTTTCCTTTTCCCTTTTC
>CAIYZD010000840.1 GCA_903930585.1 uncultured Geobacteraceae bacterium
ACATCATGGACAAAACCAACAAATTTTTGCCCCTGCTTTCCCGCCGTGATTTCAACAAATTGACATTGGGTGCCGGAGCAGCATTGGCCACAGGCAGCCTGTTTGGTAGCGGGTGCGGTAGTTCCGATACGCCTCCTCCGAAAGAAACATTCTCCGAAGTGAACCTACATTTCGATCTCTCGCACATGGACGCAAAAGCCAAACATACGTTACGAGTTGGTGGTAATAGGTATACTGTTGCCGCGCACACTGCAGATTCTCTCCAGACGGCTGTTGCAAATGAGACGTACCTTGCCGGCAAACAGAATATTACCCATTATGTAAGCAAAGTGCTGGTGCCGGATCACAAACCAATCCATTTCAGTGTAACATCAGTGGAACCGCATCTTGGAAATTGTCTGGCGTTGATCGGTGTCCATATTTCAGCTGCGGATCGTGCCGAGGCCAGCAAAGGTGCCACAAAGGCTTCAGCATCTTCAGTTGCCAGAGAGTCATGTAAAGCAGTTGGCATAAGTGTTGAATGTGGTCTGCAAGATCAGACAAGCGATAATTTTTATACGACGTTTGATGCGGCAAGTTCTCTCGTTTTCCATCATCCCGAGATTGCATCCCTTAACAGCAAAGTTAAAGCACGGGTCGAGGTGCTCATCAATGAATCGGCTGCGGTGGGTAATCTGGCAATGCAAATTTGCTCACTTGGCAAGGCGCATGTGCATACATCATCTTCTCCCGATGGCTGGTGCATTTTGGTTCCACTTACTAATAGCGACGGTACTCCCAAGTTGGATGGCAACAAACAGCAGATATATGACTACCAGTTCAATCCGTTGCTGAATGATTACATCAGGGCAGCAGTTACGGACGTCCTGAGCAGGATCAAGAATGACCCGACGCTGAAAGGCAAGATGTATACATCGTATCCCCACGGTTCTACAGATAGCAGCGGTATTGCCTCAAAACTGTCAAAACGGGTTCAACTCTGGAAGTCTGGCGGTACGCAATTGGCTGCCACCGAAACCGGTTACAAGCATAACGTCTATTTTAAAACCCCGACATTTACCGGTTCAGGGTCAAGCAGGTCATTTTCAATCATCGTGGATAACGTCAACTTCATCTGGTATGGGGTCTATATTCAGTATATTGACGCTAACGGCAACCCTATGAACTATCAATCGCAGGTAGATGATTTTATTACGTTGCTACAAGCGGAGTATAAGTCACTTGGTGGGTCATCAGCTGGTTCTGTTAACTGGATTGATGGTGACACCGTCAAGCTGCATTGGATCATTTCCAGCCCGCCGACACTTTTTGGCGTGCCGTTGCCTTCGCCGGTTGAGCTGAATGTTACCCTCATTGATGGAGCCGTGGCCGCTCGGATAATGCTGTGCGGTCCTGGCGTTTATGGCAAAGTGGATTATGGGCCATCACTGGTTCTCGGCATTCTGTTTACCGCAATATTTAATTTTGGTGTCCCGATGTATTCCCTCTACTCAGGCTCCGGCCTGACTGATACCTCAACTCTCTGGAATATTGTAAAACAGCCAACAGTTCTGATCAAGATAGCAGCAGTGCTGCTGGAATCCGTCAGGGATATTATCACCCCTGACTCGGCAAACACTCTGGGATTACTCTGTTCCATCGAATCGCTTCTGGCCAGTCTTGTGGATTCGTTGGCCGAGGTATTATTTAAGGGATTGGTGCCGGAGATCACCGCATGGCTTACAACAGTAATTGCCGGAGAAGAGGTGGAAGATTCCATTCCATTTGTGGGTTGGGCGTTACGTATCGTTACCGTGGTCGGGACTGTTGGCGATATGGTTGCCGGCGTTGCCGAGATATGCACAAATCCGGTGGTGATTGACAATATTATCACCTTCACCAACTCGGTGGATGTCACGGTCAACTGTGATCCTACGGATTACCAGTTCCCGGAAGAGTCAACATATTATGAGGTTCAGTTTACTGTGGGCGGGTGTCCATATCCCTCGCAGCCGCAGGGTTTTACACTTGATCAGACGACCCGTGGCAAGAAAAGTTTTATTGCTACCGTTGATGGCGTGCCAACCACGGGACAAAATACCGACTCCGTCGATATCTGGTTTTATTCGAACAGCAATAAAGGATTCCTTGCGGGACATGGCAAGGCAACGTTTGCCAATATCGGATCAGCCACCGACCTCACGGCTACCATCACAATTACCGAGAATCCCATGTCTGTAACCGCAACAACAATCTACTCGCAGCATCGAAAGCTTGCCTACAGCGGCGGAAAATATTTTTGGCAGGAAGGGGCAGGCCTTGCTGTTCCGTCTGTGGGAGCTTCCAACTGTGGTGGCGCCGGGTTGTGTAGTCTTGGCAACATCACTGTATGGGTGCCGGGCGGCATGATTGGCTATACCTGGCAAACCGGCAACGAATACATGATTAAAAACGTAAATGCCAGTGAAGCGGATCCTTCACCCGGCATGAAACTACTTAAGAGCGGCACGGCATCTCCAACACCGATTGTGTATGACAAGACAGCTCCATCCGAAAACCTGAATGGAAACCATTTCTATCTTGATCCGGTCGATACAAGCGCCACAAACCCGGAATATCAGCTGAGGAAGCTTAATCTGGACAGCAGCAGCACCACCTTCAAGAGTACAGGCAGTTGGGGTTGTTTCAGGATACAACTTGACAGGATCGCGGTGCACCCCAACGGTTATGTTATCGGAATATCATCAAATTACAGCAAAATGGCGGTACTTGACCTTCCCACGCAGGCGTATGCCAACGACACGGTGGCTTATAACAACGCTGTATTAAAGTTGGGAGAAGGGGACGGTGACAAATTGATTCAGTCCCCGCAGGCGCTTACCATTTCCAGAAGTGGCGCAATACTGATTCTGCAAGGACAGAATGCAGCCATGTCCATCAAGGCGTTCGACGTCTACGGCAACCCATGGCCCTATTTTGCCAACGGCACCTCATTATCGTTCCCTCTGGCATCCGTTGATGCCGATGCCAAATGGCTTGATATTGCCATAGACGATACCGAACTTATCTTTATCCTCTCCTATACCGGAACTGGCCTTAGCCAGAATGACTACCATCTGGATATCTACGACAAGAACGGCAACAGAATCGTCAGAAACACCGGCATCGCAGTTGCCCGCATGACGGTTGACAAGTTCCGCAGGCTCTACTCGCTGAATCAGGAGACCATCAAGGGTAGCCCGATAGTCGAGCCTTCGGCAAGCGTATGGTTGCCATCACTTCCCTAAACCTGAAAAACAGGAAAAGGAGATCTCCATGATTGCCATGATCATCCGCGTCATTTCAGTGCCTATGCTCTATTTGTCCGTACTTCTTGTGCTTTCCGCATGCAGCACGTCCCCGAATGCTTCTTCTACTGTGGCAAATAGCACTGCTGGAGGAAATGGTGCGATCAGCGCCAAGAGTGTTAACAAGAATCTCGTCTATGAAAGTTCACTGGGTAGTACGACTATTAAACCACACCACACTGCGGTACTGAATATACCGGCCATTAATAACGGCGATGGTACCGGACGCCATGAGGTCAAATACGAGATATTGAGTGTCGGATACTACAAGTTTTGTATCCCGGATGATGACAGTTTTGTCAGCAAGATAGTATTATATGATAAAGACAAGGTTGAGGTTGGGGTTTGGAATAAAGGAGGGGCTTGCAATTCTAAAGAGCTGCAACCTGGTCAATACACCCTTCATGTCCATCATTCGACAATTGGTGAAGACCCGATGATTTTTGTCAAACCCCACGCCGTCACCAGGGTTGCCAAAGTCGGAAAAAGAATTGGGAAAAAATCGGCGTACATCATCAACATTCCAGCTAACCAGTTTGTTAATCAGTATGTAGATAATTTGAATAAAATTATTGTGTACAATGCGGGCAACGGGCTAAGCAACGAGCAGTGGGGGATATGGGCGTTAAATGATCCGAGCAACAATTGTTCGCATACTCAATATTATGGTTACCCCAGTTTTAATTCCGCTCCTCAGAGCGGAACAGGCCCTCCCAGCGGTCCCCCAATATCTTTTGTGCAATACATAAGTTCCAATGAATTATTCAACATAGTGCCTTCTCCACAGACGTCAGGAGCTGCGCACTTTTCTCAGGGTGGTCTCCCGCTCGGCTTATACTCCGCCGGTCTCGACCAAGCTATTGTACTTCGCTATAATCAAAATCAGGAATTTTATCTCAATACGGGCGTCAATTCGTCAAATTTCTGGTTAAATGCTTATGAGTACAGATATTTTATTGAGTCAGGACAAAATGGAACCGGTAATCCCATATTACAGGGATGGGGTAATTGCGGCCCGGTACCGCTTACGGTGACAGTGCGCTACGGCACTACCACAGGCACTACGCTCCCGGCTATCATGTCCAATGAAGTTGCGCTGTTTGATTCTTGCTACGGCGCAAACGGCTTCAATGGCTCGGCCAATTACTGGGTTATCAGTAACATGAGCAATAGCAACAGATGGTTTCACGACAACAATAATTACAGTAGTATCGGTATGCCTGATTTTTATGATTTTGCATTTAACAATCCCAGTGGCAAAATAAAGACCATCATGGCGGCACGTGGTGCTCAGGCGCAGGCGTATTCAACCGAAGTATATCAGGGGAACAGTGTCTTTGTCACGCCACCGATTGACAAGGATATGATATTGACCTGCACCGATTCCCCACAACTGGATGCCGGAAACGTCAATTCAATACAGGTTTCCGCCAATACCGGCGATATTACCGACTATGAATACGAACATCATATCCTTCTTGGGGCAAAGACGTGTGTTGGTTGCGACTTGCGGGGATTCAAGGTGCAAGGTTCCGGGTCTGGATATACGTCATACAATTTCAGTAGTTCAGATTTAAGTAATGCTGATTTTACAGGTTTAAAATCCACCATTACTTCAAGCATATTTATCAATACCCTTTTTTTAAATGCTAATATGAGCAATGTCACCTTTGTCGACTCCATTCTGACCAACGCCGATTTCAGCGGCGCGAACCTGAACAATGCATCGTTTGTCGTCAATAACAGCATGACCTGGAAAATAGTCAACAACAGCTATAAATTTTTTTACAACGCCCTGCCCAAGTTTAATAACGCCGATTTGAGCCGTTTGAGAGGCAGTTTCGATGCCTTATTTCCGATAAGCACCGATGGCAGAAGCTATTCTCCCGTCAGCGGGGACAGTAATCTGGTCACTGGTTGGTGGCCGAACGCGCAGCGTGTTTCCATGAAAAATGCCAAACTGCCGTCAACACTTTTCAGCAATCCCAAACTATGGCAGTTCATTGATGTCCCCGGTGTTGACTTCAGCAACATGGTATTGAACAATGCGGCCTTTACCGGCGCCGATCTGACCGGCGCCAATTTTAGTGGTGCATTATTGCAAAACTCTTCTTTTGTCTCTGCCTCAATTTATGGTGTCAATTTTGCCGGCGCCGACCTGACCGGCGCCAACCTGCATGGCAAGAATATTGCTAAAATGGCCATTGATAACAATACAATATTAGCCAACGCCCATTTCAGCGGTGCCAACATGAGCAATAGCAACTTGGCCGGTCTGAACCTGACCGGTACAGTCTGGAAACCGGATACCTATACCAACTGGGATGGCATGCAGCTTGATTTTCCTGTAACATCCCTGTTTAATTCATATTTATACGGCACACAATTGAACGGGGCTGATTTGAGCAACGTCAATATGCAGTATGTCAACTGGTACGGTGGTAACGCCACCGGAGCCAACGCCGTACTGGCAAATACCAGGTTGAACTATGCCGTTATGCCGGGACTGTCGCTGCAAAATGCACAGATGCAAGGGGCTGATTTTTCAGATGCGGTTCTTATCTCAGCAAAGATGGCATCCGCATCTTCCAATAGCTTTAAGAACACCGTCTTTTTGAAAACCGACCTGAGAGGGGCCGACCTGTCAGGAGCCAACATGGTAGACGCCCTTCTGTATAAGGCCAAGATTTCTTCAAATACTAAGTCAGAAAGTGTGTGGACACTTGTAATGCACGGGGTTCCGGATACATACGTATATGAGGCCTCCTCCTTTACAGCGACGATCCTTCCATTTAGTACAGTGGGTGCATTAAGCTGCCCAAGTGGCGATGTGCCCGATCCGAGTACCGGTTGTGGGACTACCACGTTAAATCCGTTCTGGAAGGCTCCAGCGGATCCAACCATTCTTGATGGCTGTAGGCTGGTGAATGATCCGAATGATCCTAACAGGGACATTAATGGAAATGTTTTGATTTGCACTGGCGGATAACGCCGATGCTCTGTGATGATGAGCGCCTGAAAAACGCAGGTATGTCGGCAGTCATCAAAGTGGTCATGGAGCATTCTTCTTCCGAGACGGTCTTGGCACGGTAGAACCTGTAGACACAATAGACTATGAAGAAATAGAGAAACGGTCTTTTACGCTGACATTTGAAGATCCCGCCGATATGTTCGCTATTATGACTCCGGCCAGGCTTGAAGTCTTTCGTGCTGCCAAAACAGAGCCGGCGTCGTTAACCGCGCTTGTCCATGTTTTAGGGCGTTGGCTGATGAAATCCACCTGCGAGCGGTCGATGCCTGATCGCTTGCAACCCCGAAAAATATTTTTCCTTGACATTTTGGACTGATGGATATATCTATAAAAAACATAGTTAAGATGTAGTTCACTGAAACGCTGACCAGAAAAACTGGAGGCCAGACAGGAAAAGGGTAGCCGTATCCTTTTTTGTCTGGCCATTTTTATTTCCCGCACAAGGAGTTCGCTGTGAAAAAAATAGGTAAGATCGGAATGGCCGTCGTTGCGTTGTTTATTTTGACTGCGACTGCAGTTGTGGCTGAAGACACAGGTTACAAAGGGTTCCCGCGCGGTAGTGCTTTGATCACCGTGCAGGAGCTGAAGCATTTGATAGATGCCAAAAATCCACAACTGGTTATTCTGGCCGCTGAGAACAGTGTCGAATATCGTCTGGGACATATTCCCGGTTCGCGGCAGGTGGATCGCCCGGACATAGAAGCGCCGCCAGAAACCCAGAATGGTGTAACCGGTAACATCATTGACAGTGACGGTTTCACCAAACTGGCGCGAAAGCTGGGTATTAGTCGCGATTCAATCGTTGTCGTCTATGATACAAAATATGACGCCACGCGGCTCTGGTGGGCCTTCACGTATTACGGCAAAGGTGACGTGCGGGTACTGGATGGAGGGGTCAAGGCATGGACAGAAGCCGGTTACCCGGTTGATCTGCTGGCTCCCGATCCACCCGCGCTGAGCGGTACGTTGACTGCTAAAGTGGCGCTTCCGTCGTTCAGAGTTGAAACGGCGGCAATTATTGCAGCAGAATCGAGCGGCAAAGCTCAGATCTGGGACAATCGCGACATACGAGAGTTCACTGGCGAAGAACTGAAAAAGGGCGCCTATCGTGCCGGGCGGATCCCCGGCAGTGCTCACAGTGACTGGGCGCTTTTTAAGAAAAAAGAGAATCAGGCGGATTGGCTTTCGGCATTCGAGGTTACGGCGCTTCTGCAGAGACTGGGGTATGACCGAAGCAGGGAGCAGTACTTTTACTGCCAGTCCGGCGTACGTTCCACCCAGGCGTTGTTCGCGCTCTATCTGTCCGGTTGGCCGGTGGATAAGCTGCACAACTATGACAGCTCCTGGATCGGCTGGTCCAAGGATACAACTCTGCCCCTGCTCACCGGTTTGCCAACGGCGCCACGCGCGGCGCAAGCCGGCCGCTAGGAGATGCTAATGTCTATTGCCCAGGCAAGAAAAACGGCCGTATCCAACATTGAAGAAGTGGGCCGGCGCTACCCCGATGTGCCGCGCCTGGTCATTCTCAAAACCGATGTGCAGAGGCGCGGTGTGTACTATGCGGATGGGGCGCTTGAGCTGCTGAATGAGGAGCTGCATCAAACCACCGGCACCCATATTTTCGGCGCCCGTGACGGTAAAATTGCCGCACGTCCCGAGTCACTGCTGCTGCGGGATGGCACCTCAATCATTACGACTCCGACTCCGCTGGAAGAAAACCCGTACGTGGTGGACCAGTTAGACGGCGAAGCCTGGTTGCTCGATAACGGCCTGCCGGTTGAGCAGGTGGATTACTGGCCTGCTCCGGCGTACTACGGTAAAACCGGAAGCTCCGGGGTGCCGATGAAAAACATCGTGAGCGCCCGTCCTCAGCGGCTGAACATTTTCCCCTATCGTTACTGCACCTTCTGGAACAACGGCAAAGGCTGTGCCTTCTGCGATATCGTCTCCCAGCTGAAAAAAGGGGGTAAG
>CAIYZD010000841.1 GCA_903930585.1 uncultured Geobacteraceae bacterium
CAATCGCAGGCGAAGGTTTCAAATCCCTTGCAGAAGGCGATAGAGTAACTTTTGAAGTAACAAAGGGTCCGAAAGGGCTTCAGGCCGCGAACGTAACAAGAATTTAAGGCCAGCTTCGTTTCAAAACCGAAAACCCCGGATACTCTCCGGGGTTTTTTTTTTGGGAATATTTTTCTGCGGTGGATCAGTTTCCCATCTTGAGTGTCATGCTGGTGCTTACCAGGTATTGGTAGGCGGTATCGAATACGATAATCTGCAGGACATAGATCCCGGCAAATGCGACCAGTGGCGATAGATCAAGCATGCCGGTGTCGGGCATATGCCGCCGGATGCGGCGCAGAATCGGGTCGGTAACGCGATAGATGAAATTGACAAGCGGGTTGTAGGGGTCTGCATTGACCCATGAAACAATGATGCTGGCCAACAGGATGTACTTGTAAAGCGTGAGAAGTCCGCTGGCCAGTTCAACCAGTTTTGCCAGCGCCAGAAGTATGTTTGCGAGTAAAATCATTGGTTTGCTCCCGAACTAAATGGTAAAATCGACTTTACTATGCCTTAATGCACCGGCAATGTCAAAACAGAAACGGCGATTACCATGCGGTTTGGAATCCTGTTTACTGAAAGCCGGAAGAGCGGCAGAGATCTACGGAAGCAAAGGAAACGGATTATGAACAGGAAATTGACGGCGCTGTTGCTTTCCGCCCTGGTACTGCCGGGACTCGGGCAGCTCTACCTTGGCCGCAAAGTGGCCGGAGGAATCATAGTTGTTCTCGTTAACCTGGTGCTGCTGTTGGCGCTGTTTGTTTTAGTGCGGGGACTTTCACCGGTAATTGCCTCCCGTATTGCCGGCGGGGCAATCAACATAACGCCAGCCGAAGTGATGGCTGCTCTCGATGGGGCCACCGGCTTTGGCAAAGCGGTGCTTGCGGCGTTTTTTCTGCTCTGGACATTTTCTCTTGTGGATATCTTGAGATGTAAATAAGAGCTTCAGTCCGCTGTCAAGAAGGTTTGTGTGAACCTTTCCCTATGTGCCGACATTGACAAACAGCGTTATTTTGTGAGATAAGTAAAAAGCTTTATTTAAAATGAAATGTGCTCACTTACGTGAGCTGAAGTGGAGAAATTAATGATCATTTCAAGAATCATCGGAAGCGGTTCATGTCTGCCGGATCGGGTGATACCTAACAGCCATTTCGATTATCTGGTAGAAAATGCCGATGAGTGGATTTTCTCCCGTACCGGCATTCGCGAGCGTCGTTTTGCCCATGCCGATCAGGCCACGTCCGATCTGGCGTCGGTTGCCGCACTCAAGGCGCTGGATGCCGCCGGTATTGACGCATCTGAGATTGACTGCATCATTGTCGGCACCTCGACCCCTGATATGAGTCTTCCGTCAACCGCCTGCATCGTTCAGGAAAATATCGGAGCAAAAAACGCCTTTGCCTTTGATGTCAACGCAGTCTGCTCAAGTTTTGTGTATGCGTTGGAAATTGCCGATAACTTTATAAAATGCGGCAAGTACAAAACCGTCATGGCCATAGGCGCCGATACCTACTCCAAAATCCTCGATTTCAATGACAAGAATAGTTGTCCGCTGTTTGGCGACGGTGCCGGAGCCGCCATACTGAGCAGCGGCGGTGACGCAACAAAGGGTATTCAGCACACCTACATGCGCAGTGACGGGGCTGGATGGCCATTGATTCAAGTCCCCTCGTCCGGGTCGCGCAAGCCGGTCTCTCCCGCTTCGATTGAGGCAAGGGAGATTTATTTCCAGATGGCCGGCAAGCAGGTCTATATTTTCGCAACCGATGTCATCCCGGATATTATCAACACCCTCTGCGCGAAAGCGGGCATCAGCCCTGCCGATCTGGATTACATCATACCGCATCAGGCCAATGTGCGTATGATCGACTTCATTTCCAAAAAGAGCGGTTTTCCAAAAGAGCGCTTCCTGCTTAACCTTGACCGTTGCGGAAATACCTCGGCTGCCTCGGTGGCGTTGGTGATGGATGAAAACCTGCGTAACGGCACGCTCAAACCGGGCCATCTGGTACTGGCCATGGGGTTTGGCGGTGGGTTGACGTGGGGCGGGCTGTTAATACGGTTTTAGACCGCCAAGACCTTCACCCGCCTCAAAAGAGTTTAGTCCCGACTGTTCAAATGATGCCCGCAGATTTTTATGCGGGCATTTTTTTTTCCAACCGCCATGAAAATTGTCGGCAGCCAGCAGGAGACCGCCGGGCGTCAGCAACTGTGAGAGATTTTCCACCATCCGATTCATTACAGCTCTTTCATGGATGATCGGTCCACCCAACAAACCATTGCAAACAATGAGATCAAAGCCATTGCCGATACCACCCTCCCCCTGTGACAAAAGGAGACTGAGGGGGAAGGTGGTCAGATCAACGCAGCGAAAACGGATGCTTGTGCCGAAACCCTGTTCAAAGAGCGTGGTGGTCTCTTTCCGAAAGAGTACTTCGCGGCGGTGGTCGTGGGGAAAGCGACGCCGGGTGGCAGCCCAGACCTCAAGCGGTTCCACGGTCCAGCCATCGATCCTGATAGTTTCGGGTGAAAACCCTTTTTCGGACAGAAGGAGCGCCAGGCCGTAAGTGTCCTCACCCGTGCCGCAGGCGGCGTCGAGGCAGCGCAGGCGCTTCCCTCTCCGGGATGTCAGCCATTCCCTGATATATGTCCGTTGTTCGGGATACCGTCCGATAACGCCATAAAATCGATTTGGCAGGAACGAGGCGAATAGAAACCGGGTACGCATATTGTGGTCATCCAGCAGAGTTTCCAGCAGCCGTGCCGGATTGGGACTGAACTGGAACTCCGGTGCCAGGGCCAAAAAGGCATCGGCCCAGCTCATGGCGTTATGGAACGGCGTGCTGGAAAGGATTGGCGGACAGGTCAGCGCGGCAGCGTAGAGGCGGTTGAAGAGGGATGTTATCCCGGCAATCGGGAGATACCGTTCACACTGGGTGCGAATCTCCGGGGTGACGATCAGCCCCGGAGCGGGAAGCGGGGCTGGGCATGTGGTGGCGTAGCAGTTGAACAGCGTATTCAGACGGCAGAGGGCGTTTTGAAAACGGTTTTTATCAACGGGGGCGAGCGGCAGCCCCAGGGAGTCCGCTTCGTCGTCGGATACGTCAGCGTCCATCAGTAGCTGCGGATCGGGTGATACAGGGTGTCCCGCTCGACAGGAACTTTACCCCCCTTTTTTATCAGACGGATGATCCCATCGATGGTCAACGCTTGCGGGCTTTTGGCCCCGGCGTCATGGCCGATTTTCTCTTCGACAACGGTGCCGTCAAGGTCGTTGACGCCAAAGGCGAGCGATACCTGGGCGATTTTCTCCCCCAGCATGATCCAGTAGGCCTTGATATGGTCAAAATTGTCGAGAAAAATCCGACCGATTGCCAATGTCTTCAGGTCATCAAGGCCGGAAGTTCCTTTTATATCCAGTTTCAGGTCGGAATTTTCGGGTTGAAATGCCAGTGGAATAAAGGCCTGGAACCCGCCGGTTTCGTCCTGCAGGTTTCGCAGCATTTCCATGTGCGCTACCCGGTCGGCAACGGTTTCGACGTGGCCGTACAGCATTGTGGCGTTGGTTTTCAGACCGGTCAGATGTGCATGGCGGATAATCTCCAGCCAGCGCGCCCCCGAAATTTTCTCGGGGCAGATCTTCATCCGTACCTCTTCCACCAGGATTTCCGCGCCCCCCCCCGGCATGGAGCCGAGACCGGCAGTGATCAACCGCTCAAAAACCTGCCCAACGGTCAGCCCGGAAATGCGGGAAAAATACTCGATCTCCACGGCGGTAAACGCCTTGATATGCAGCTTCGGAGCAGTGTGGCGAATCGCCTGCAAGGTCTCTTCATAAAACTCGAACGCCAGGTCCGGGTGCAGACCGCCGACAATATGCACTTCGGTGGCCCCTTCCCCCTCTGCGACCTGAGCCCGGCGGCAGATTTCGTCCAGTGCCAGTGTATAGGCGCCATCTTCCCCGGCGGTACGTGAGAACGCGCAGAAGGCGCAGCGATTAACGCAGATGTTGGTCGGGTTGATGTGGCGGTTGACGTTGAAGTAGACGTTTTTGCCGTTTTTGCGTTCGTTGACCAGTGCCGCCAGTTCTCCGATGGCCAGCAGGTCATGTGACTTGAACAGAAAAAGCGCCTCGTCAGCGGTGATGCGCTGACCGGCACGGACTTGTGCTGATATGGTTTCTAAAGTTGTCATGGATGCGAGTCTACGAAAAACCGGCGGCGAGTGCAAGCGGAAAGCGGTGAAGTCACTGCACCATCTCCACCGCCATCCTGATTGCCGCCAGCAGACTCTTCTCCGAAGCCTCCCCGGTCCCGGACAGATTATACGCGGTACCGTGATCGACCGAGGTGCGGATGATCGGCAGGCCGAGGGTTATATTGACGCCGTCGTCGAAGTGCAGCATCTTGAGCGGGATCAGCCCCTGGTCATGGTACATGGCCACCACGCCGTCATATATCCCCTGTTGGGCAAAGTGGAACAGGGTGTCGGCGGAGAGCGGTCCTACGGCATCGATCCCTTCCTGCCGGGCAGCTGTGATTGCCGGTGCGATGATCTCCGTCTCCTCATCGCCGAACTTTCCTCCTTCACCGCAGTGCGGGTTGAGCGCCAGCACCGCCAGCTTCGGTGACGCTTTCCCTGTCAGCCGAGCCACTCCTTCTGCTGTTATGCGGATGGTTTTAAGCACCTGCTCAAACGTCACCAGATGCGGGACATCTTTAAGCGCCTCATGGATGGTTACGAGGCTGACCCGCAGCACGTCTCCTGCCAGCATCATGACGAAGTTGTCCGTTCCGCACAGTTCGGCCAGCAGTTCGGTGTGGCCGGGGTAGTCGTGTCCGGCGCGATGCATCGCCTCCTTGCTGATCGGGGCGGTGACCATGGCAGCAACCTGACTGTTCCGGCAGAGGTGTGCCGCCGCACAGATGTAGCGAAAAACTGCGTCTCCGGCCACTATGGACGGAGCACCGTACACCATATCCGCTTCAGACAGGTGTGAGAGTGCCAGCAACGGGATGTTGCCTGCCGGAATGTTCCGTGCGTCTTCAGCGGCCGGTACTTCGTGGATGGTCGGTGCGGCGTTGCAGGCGGAGCGCGCCCGCTCCAGCGCCAACCGGTCCCCGATTACCAGAGGGGTGCAGATCCGGGAGATGCCAGGCGACTGGAGCGCCTTGATAATGATCTCCGGGCCGATCCCGGATGGGTCGCCCATGGTGATAGCGATAAGAGGCAGTTTCGTCATTTTGGTGTTACTCCGATGCTGGTTTTACTTCTGCTATCGCCAAAGTGACGTTCGCGGATTTGACCTTGTTCAACAGCAGTCGCCCACCGTTGGAGGCCAGAATTGCGGCCGGTTCGGCGACAGCGGCGACACCGACCGCTGCCAGGGCGTGTTCCGAAGGAGGCGAAGGGAACGTGATCCGGTTCAACTCGTCGCTTTCGAAACAGCGGAGCGGGACGCCCAGACGTTCTGCAAACGCAATCAACCCATCTTCATCGCGTTTGGCGCCTACCGAGGCGATACAACAGACACTTTTCGGCGAGAGGCAGTGCTGGGCGAGGTGGAGCGAAACAAATGCCTCAATCTCGTCAGCCGGTGTGCCCCGATTACAGCCGATGCCGAGTACCAGGTTGCGGGGGCGGAGGATCAGGGTTTGTTCCGGGTTGGTCAATGGTGGCAGATGATTGGCGGTGACGATAAGAAAACCGCGAGCGGCGCCGGCTGCCGCTTCGGCAACGGTTTCATGAAAGGTGATATTCCCCCGGCCATGCAGCCAGGTTTGAGCCCGACCGGTCGGGTCGATGACGGCAATCGGTTCGTTATCGAGCAGCAGCGTATTAAGAGTCTTGATCCGGCCGATATCGTCAATGATCCACCCCTGGCTCTTTGCCAGCATGTCGAAGGAGGGGAGATCGTTGGCATCGGTAGCGGTTGTTATGACTGCGTTGGCGCCGGATGCAACGGCGCACTGTTCGGCCAGTTCGTTGGCTCCTCCCAGATGCCCGGAAAGCAGCGCAATGGCGAATTTTCCCGCATCGTCCATGACGACAACTGCCGGGTCGGTCTCCTTTGATTCCAGTAGCGGTGCAATCATCCGCACCACGATGCCGGTTGCCATGATCATCACGAACCCGTCATATTTTTTCCAGTGTGAGGCGATCAGGGCTTTCAGTCCGGTCGGTTCAAAACAATGGCGTCCGCTTCCGGCCTGATCGACATAGCGGCTGGATACGTGCAGTTCCAGGCCAGCCACACTTGCACAGAGACGTTGCCCCAGTCGGGCTCCCGCTCCGGTTATGGCGATGACCGCGACACGCATCTCAGGCGACGTGGCTTTCCCGGAAACCGTGGGAAAAACCGTCATCATACAGCAGCGACGTGGCCTTGAGCCCTTCGCGGCGGGCGGCCAGCACGTCGCCGACAATGATCAACGCCTGACGGTCGATCCCCGCTTCATGGACCCGCTCGGCCAGGTCGGCCAGAGTGCACTGAATAATCTGTTCATCATCCCAGGAAGCCCGGCAGACGACCGCAGCCGGGGTGGCGGCGGTATAGACTCCCTGCAGCAACTGGTCAACGACCTTTTCAACCATACCGACCGACAGATAGATGACCATGGTGGCGCCGAGTTGGGCAATTGCGCTCAATCGTTCGCGCTTCGGCACCGGAGTGCGCCCCTCGACGCGGGTGAAAATGACCGTTTGGGAAAGCTCCGGCAGGGTCAGTTCCTGCTTGAGCGCTGCTGCCGCGGCAAAAGCACTGGTTACCCCCGGTACGACCCGATACGTAATGCCGAGCCGGTCGAGCGCTTCCATTTGTTCCTGGATGGCGCCATAGATGGACGGGTCGCCGGTATGCAGCCGGACAATGCTCCTCCCCGATTCATAAGCGTCCATCATGACGGTTATAACCTCGGAAAGCGTCATTCCGGCGGAGTCGTAGACATCGGCCTTTGTTGCATAGAGCTGCACCAGCTTACGATCCACCAGGCTGCCGGCAAATATGACGACATCGGCATGTCGCAAGAGCCGTGCGCCCCGGATAGTGATAAGGTCGATCGCTCCCGGTCCGGCGCCTACAAATGATATTCTGGCTGTCATCCGCTCTCCATCGCGTTGTGATTTCATCTCTGCTGTGCCGTTTCTTGTAGCCGTAAAGCGTTGCCATGTCAAGCCGGAGCAGGTTTTACCGCTGTAATTCGAATTCGGAAAGCTGCATATGTGGTAGCAAAATCCTGATTATATGGTATAAAGCCTGACGAATATATTACGTGGAGGGATAGATAATGATCGGACGTTTGTGTGTATATATAACCATTGGCCTTCTTCTGCTGTCAGCCGGCGGTTGTATGGTTGCTGAGAGCACGTACCTGAAAAAGGTTGAGGAAGTCGATGGTGTCTCGAAAGAACGGGCTCTCCTGCAACAGACGTATACTAAGCTGGTCGAGGAAAATTCCGGTCTGAAAGCCCGCTATAGCCGGCTTGTTGAGGATGCCGCAGCCCTTGCTGCCGACAAAAAACAGCTGGAAGGACTTCTCCGGGCAAAATCGGATATCCTGTCAAAAAATGTGAGTGAATTACGTCAACAGGTGGCGGAACTAAAGGTTGAAAACAGTAAATTGAACGATGACGTTTCTGAACTTCAGAAAGCAAAAGAGGAAAAAGGCAAAGAGATCAGCGGCACCTATGAGCAGCTTCTTGCCGACATGAAAAGCGAGATTGCCAGAGGGGAGGTTACCATATCGGAATTGAAAGGCAAGTTGACGGTTGCCCTGGAGGCTTCGATTCTGTTTGACTCCGGCAAAACCGAGGTCACTCCGGAGGGGGTGGGGATTCTGAACAAGCTGGTTGAAACGCTGAAAAGCGTCAAAGACAAATCGATCCGGATCGAGGGGCATACGGATATGGTGCAGATTACGGGCGGGTTGGCCCGCACCTTTCCAACCAACTGGGAACTGTCGGCTGCCCGTGCCGTTACGGTAACCAGACTCCTGCAGGATCAGGGGGTTGATCCCCGCTGCCTGTCGGCAACGGCGTTTGCCGATCAGAAACCGGTCGCCGACAATGGCACCAAAGAGGGGCGGGCCAAAAATCGCCGCATCGAAATTACGCTGGTGGCGAAGGACTGAGCGTGGCAAAGAAAAAACAACGCAATCAGAATCCGCCCAAAGCGGGAGAGTTTCACGTTACTCCGTTCGGGGTATTGAAGGGGCTTGCTGTCCCGGAGGCTGAACCGGCTTTGCCGGCTCTGCCGGTCGTCAATAAAAGTCCGGAGCCGGCAGATGACGGCCTGAATCTTTTTCTGCAGGCGGTTTCAGACGTGCGACCATTTCAGCCGTCTGCCAAAAAACCGGTTCAAGCCGGCTCTCATCCTCTGCAAAAAGAAGCCGGTAAAACGGAAGAAACGTTTCGCATCGTTGAGGATGGTGCGTTTCTCCAAGAAATCGGCAGGTTGAAACTGGATACAAAATTTACGGATTCCGTTCCCGATGAGGGTGAGTTGCAATCGCTGGGCGGTAACCGCCTCAGGCAGGTGAAACGGGGTGTCGTTTCTGTCAGTCACCAGATAGATCTCCATGGCTTGACGCGCGAGGAGGCTCTGGAGGCGTTGTCCCGTTTTCTGCACTCTGCCCGGACAAAGGGACAAAAGGCGGTTCTGGTTATCACCGGCAAAGGCAATCACTCTTCCGAAGAACCGGTTCTCCATCAGGCTGTTGCTTCATGGTTGCGCGATGCCGGACGCACGACCGTTCTTGAATTTGGTCCGGCTCCGCGTGAAATGGGTGGCAGCGGAGCTTATGTTGTCTTTCTGCGCCCTCTTCCGCCACCGGCATAACCGGAATTCCTGTCTGACTTCATTCAGCCGCATTGACAGTCGTATGGAGTCGATGTATACAGAGACCCCGTATTTCAAACACCGCACCCCGAAAGGAACAGATCCATGATTACTCATATCGTGTTGTTCAAGTTGACTGATCCCACCACTGAAAATATCGCCGCCACCAGAAACAAGCTGCTTAGTATGGATGGAAAAATTGACCAGTTGCGTCACCTCGAAGTCGGTGTCGACGTGATCAGGTCGGAACGCTCATACGACATTGCGCTCACTACCCGGTTTGATTCGCTCGAAGAGCTGCAGGCCTATCAAATACATCCGTATCACGCCGGAGAAATAGTTCCGCATATGAAGGGTGTCAGTTCGTCCACGGTAGTCGTCGATTACGAAAGCTGAAGCGGGTTGCCAAACTGTATACATTTTTATCTTGACGAAGCGGGGATTGTTTGAGTAGAATCTCCCTCTCTAATAATAAAACTGGAGGTAGGAGATGTCAGATTACGGCACATTGCAAGACCGGGTTCGCCACAAGTCATTATTGAGCAAAGTTATGACGGCCGAAGAGACGATTCAATTCTTTAAACCGGGCATGAATCTGGGCTGGTCAGGTTTTACCCCTGCCGGTTACCCGAAAGTTGTTCCGATTGCCGTTGCCGAACATGTCGAAAAGAATAACCTTCAGGGCAAATGGAAGTTCAACCTCTTTATCGGCGCTTCAGTCGGCGCGGAAACCGAAGACCGTTGGGCAGCCAATGATATGATCGACCGTCGCTGGCCCTACCAGACCGGCAAGAACATCGCTGCCGGCATTAACGAAGGGCGTATCCGCATGGGCGATAAACATCTCTCCCTGTTTGCCCAGGATCTTGGCTACGGTTTCTACACGAAGGATTCCGAAAGCGGCAGGCTTGATCTCGCTATCATCGAAGTGTCCGCCATTACCGAAGACGGCAGCCTGGTACCGACCTCTTCCTGCGGCGTCATCCCCGAGATCCTGATGATGTGCGACAGAATTATCGTCGAGGTCAATACCGGACAACCCTCTTTCGAAGGTATTCATGACCTGATTGTCCCCGGTACTCCTCCCAACCGTCAGGTATTTAACATCACCAAAGCCAATTCACGCATCGGTTCTACCTCGATCCCCTGCAATCCGAACAAGATCATTGCCGTGGTTGAGTCCAAGCTTCGTGACCAGGGGCGCGCCTTTGCCGAGCAGGATGATACGTCCGAGGCGATCGCCAACCACATCATCGACTTCTTCACCCACGAAGTGAAAGCTGGTCGTCTGCCGGACAACCTGCTGCCGCTCCAGTCCGGTGTCGGTTCCATCGCCAATGCCGTTATCGGCGGTCTGGCCAAGGGACCTTTCTACAACCTGTCCGTCTACACCGAGGTTCTGCAGGATACCATGCTCGACCTGTTTGACTCGGGCAAGCTGGATGCTGCCTCCTCCTGTTCTCTTTCGCTCTCGGCGTCGCCGGGCTTCCCGAAATTTTTCGAGAACATGGACAAATATTTTGACAAGATCACCCTGCGTCCTCTCTCCGTATCCAACGCTCCGGAACCGATCCGCCGTTTGGGGTGCATCGCCATGAATACCCCGGTCGAGATCGACATCTATGCTCATGCCAACTCGACTCTGGTCGGCGGTACCCGCATGATCAACGGTCTGGGTGGTTCGGGCGACTTCCTGCGTAACGGTTTCCTCAAAATGATGCATACGCCTTCCAGCCGTCCGAGCAAGGGCGATCCGAGCGGTATCTCCTGCGTGGTGCCCCACTGCTCGCACATCGACCACACCGAGCACGATCTGGATGTTGTTATTACGGAGCAGGGTCTGGCCGACCTTCGCGGTCTCTGCCCGCGTGACCGCGCCAAGGTTATCATCGAGAAGTGTGCCCACCCTGACTACAAACCGATCCTGACCGAATACTACGAGATGGCCCTGGCTGACTGTCTGCGCCGTAAGGTTGCCCATGAGCCGCAGATGTGGGACCGCGCGTTCAAGATGCATCTCAACCTGGAAAAGAACGGCACCATGAAAATCAAAAACTGGGATATCAAACTCGACCTCTGCGAATAGGGTTTCGTTTTCCTGTTTCACTGTTCCATCAACCCCGCCGGGTCACCGGCGGGGTTTTTACATATCAGGCTTATTCTTCGCTTTTCGTATGGGCTTTTGGGTGAGCCTTGTCGTAGACCTCCATCAGGCGGTCGATGCTGACATGGGTGTATTTCTGGGTGGTTGAGAGCGAGGCGTGGCCGAGCAGTTCCTGAATAGCGCGCAGGTCGGCGCCCCCCTCCAGCATGTGAGTGGCGAAGGTATGCCGTAACGTATGGGGTGATATCCGTTTAAAGGCGGCGATTCGCAGGACGTGGGCATCGACGGTTCGTGCCACACTTCGGCGGTTGATGCGTCCGCCTCGGCTGTTGAGAAAAAGAGCGCTACCGGTTGTACCGTCACTCCGCTGGTCAAGATATGCCGTGATCGCTTCCAGAGCGCGGCTGCCAACCGGGACGATACGCTCCTTACCTCCCTTCCCGGTTACCCGCACCATGCCGCCCGCCAGATCAAGTTCACCGATATTGAGTCCGGTCAGCTCGGACACACGGAGACCGCTGGAATAGAGCAATTCGAGCATGGCCCGGTCGCGCAGGGCGTATTTCCGGTCATTGTCCGGAGCTTCCATCAGGATGGTTGCCTGATCGATATCCAGATGAAACGGGAGCTTTTGTTCCTTTTTTGGTGTGGCGATCAGTTCGGCGGGATTCCTGCCGATGCTGCCGCGCCGGAGCAGGAAGCGGAAAAAGGAGCGGATCGCCGCCAGTTTGCGTCCGATGGAACTTTTCCGGGTATTCTTTGACAGTCCGGCCAGGTAACGCCGCAGGAACAGATGTTCGATGTCCTGGGCGGCGACCGTCTCCCCCTTCTCGCGGAGGGCGAACAGCAGAAACTGTGCCAGGTCACTGCGATAGGCGGTCAGGGTGTGTGGTGAGACATCACGCTCGGTGTCAAGGTAGGTGATGAATTGTTGTATCTGTTGTTCCAATGATGTCATGGTCTTAAAAAGGTGGTAATCCGTTTATAAGTTTCCAGCTGTGACTATTCTTCCGGTAAACCCACTCCTGACGATGGGACACGGTTTTGACCCGGCTGGACGGCAGTATGAAATAGTCAAATTCCGCGACCACATCGCCGGACTGTTTTTCCGGAAGGTATCGGGTGGATAGTATGCGGAAATCGGTGATGGAGAGCCCCTGCTTTTTGAGAGCATCGGCCTGTTTCAGGTATTCTTCCCGCTGTTCCGAATCAGCGTATGTCATTACGGCGCTATCAAGCTCATGCCAGCGTACCATCCGGTTGTAGGCTTTTACGCTCCGGTCAAGCCCTTCGCTCAAGCCGATCTGGGTCGCACAGGCGGTCAGGAACAGACAGATACTGCATAAAATACCTTTTGCCACCAGTCGCATCATCGTCGTTGTTCCCTTTCACGCTGCTGAATATGTTCGATTAGATTGACTGCCAGTTCGTACTTCCCAAAGGGGGGGATCAGGTAATACCCTCCTACGCTGCCACATGTGGCGTCGATAAACTCCCTGGCAATCGCCAACCCCTCGCGGACGCCATCGTCCTTGTCACGCCCCTTCATGCGGGCTCTGACGGCATCGGGAACGGTTATGCCCGGTACTTCGTTATTCAGATATTCGGCGTTCCGCTCGCTGACCAGCGGCATGATTCCGGGCAGAAAAGGAATGGTGCAGTCGCGTGTCGCCTCCAGCGCGGCAAAGAGAATTGCGGCATCGTAGATCGGTTGAGTCTGGGCAAAGCGGGCGCCCGCCGCAATTTTTTTGCGCAGTCGCCGGGACTGGACAGCCATGTTGTTTGTATTCGGATTGAAGGCGGCGCCAATGGTAAAGCCGGCTCCGGCGCCGATGGGATTGCCGAGGGCATTAACCCCGTTGTTCATATCGCTCAGCAGCTTGATCAGAGTCAGGGAATGCAGGTCGAAGACGGATGTCGCTCCGGCATGATCGCCCATCGTAGCCGGATCGCCGGTCACCGCCAGAATTGAACGGATACCGAGCAGGCTCGCCCCCATCAGGTCGGATTGCATGCCGATCAGGTTGCGGTCGCGCCCGGTAACATGCACGATGACCTCAATACCGACTTCGCGCTGGATGAGGCTTCCAAGGGCGATATTGCCCATCCGGGGGCGGGCCAGAGGGTTTTCCGCCAGGTTGATCGCATCGGCCCCCGCTTCCTTTATGCGTCTGCATCCGGCGATGATCCGGCTGCAGTCCAGTCCCTTGGGCGGGTCGAGTTCTACGGTGATGATGGTTCGACTCCCCCAGCTGTCCAGAAAAGAGTCGCTTTTCGGAGGCGCCGGCGCCGGTTCGGAGACGGAAATAACCGGGGTCTTGCTTCGTGCGGCTGGCCGGCAGCCGCAGAGTGTCCGTGCAAGTGCCGTAATATGTGCGGGTGTCGTGCCGCAGCATCCCCCTACGAGGTTTGCTCCGGCAGCGACCATCTCGGCAGCCATGGCGGCAAAATACTCCGGTGTGGCGCGGTAGATGTACCGGCCATCCAGATACTCCGGAAAACCGCTGTTGGCATAGGCGCTGATCGGTTTGTCCGTCAGCGCCGCCATCTGTTTGATTACCTTGAGCAACTCCAACGGGCCAGCCCCGCAATTGGCGCCGATCATGTCGGCTCCGGCGGTGGTCATTACCCGGCAGAAACTCTCGACCGTGCTGCCATCGCCGCTTCGCCCCCCTTCCAGAAAAGCCAGCGAGGCGCTTACCGGCAGGCCGGTTTCACGTGCGACCGTTACAGCCAGCTTTAGCTGCCGGAGTGAGGAGAACGTTTCCAATAGCAGGAAATCGACGCCGCCGTCTGCTAAGGCCCGGCACTGGACTCGAAAGGCGTCCTCCATCTGTTCGGTGCTGAGTTCGAGTTCCCCCCCCCTGGGTAGAACCAGAGGTCCTACCGAACCGGCCACCAGGACGCCACTGCCCGCAACGTCACGGGCAATTTTGGCTCCGGCCAGATTTATCTCAGTGACCTTGTGACCAAGTCCGATGGCGGACAATTTGGTTGTGTTGGCGCCAAAGGTATTGGTCTCGATAACCCCTGCTCCGGCATCAATGTACTCGCGTGCCAGTTCCGCAACCAGCTTCGGGCGGATCAGGTTCAAATGCTCAAAATTGCTGTCGAGGCTGACCCCTTTTGCGTAAAGCATGGTGCCGATGGCGCCGTCACCGATCAGGACTTCTTTTTGTAATCGCTGCAGGAGTTTGTTTTCGTTCATACATGTCCTATCTGCTGTTGCCCGAATGATTCAGTTGGAGTATAACGAACCGTCGTTCAATTAAAAAATGGGGAGTTTCACGTGATTCATACTGTCATTCAGTGGCTTTTGAGTACGATCGGCGCCATGGGGTATCCCGGCATCCTGCTCTTGATGGCCATGGAAAGCTCGATTATTCCGGTGCCGAGCGAACTGGTCATGCCGCCGGCCGGATATCTTGCCCATCAGGGGAGCATGAACATGGCGGTTGTCATTTTGTGCGGTACGGTCGGCAGCTTGATCGGAGCGTACATCAACTATTTTGTCTCCCATTATCTGGGACGCCCGCTGATCCTCAAATACGGCAAGTACGTCCTTATTCCGCCTGATAAATTTGAACGGGTGGAGCACTTTTTTCTTCAGCATGGGGAAATATCAACTTTTATCGGCCGCCTCCTGCCGGTAATCCGCCACCTGATCTCAATTCCGGCCGGTGTGGCGGGGATGAATCATCTCAAGTTTTCGCTCTACACCCTGCTTGGCGCCGGTCTCTGGTGCACCATTCTGACGGTAATCGGCTATGTCATTGGTGAAAAACAGCAGTTGATCATGCAGTACTCACATCACGCACTGATCTGGGTTGTCCTGTTCAGCGCCGTGCTGATTGCGGTCTATGTCTGGCGGCATCGTGCCCGGGCTAGTAAAGCCTAAAACAGCCGAGAACGCAAAAGGAATTTTACTAAACACTCCCCGTTAATCGGGTTGGAGGAAGTTTCATGCAGCTCAATCGAATAGGTCGTATCCAGTTTATAGAAGTAGAATTTCCGGGATCATCATGCTCGACACAAGGCTTCACCACCCGCCACGAAGGCGTTTCGCGCCCTCCGTACAATTCGCTGAACCTGGGGTTGAACACGCAGGACCAACAGGCAAATGTCGAGGGAAATCGCAGCTTGCTTGCCCGCGCATTCGGTGTCAACCAGGAGTCGCTTGTGACGCCGCGCCAAGTTCATGGCAGCGACATTCTTGTCATCAATGAACCGAATGAGGATTTCAGCCACTTCCTCACCGTTGAAGGGGATGCGGTCATTACCAACCAACCGCAGGTCCTGATCGGTGTCTGCGTGGCGGACTGTGCACCGATCCTGCTCTGCGATCCCGTGAACAAGGTCATTGCCGTTGTTCACGCCGGGTGGAAGGGTACCGCTGCCAAGCTGGTTGCCAAAACGGTGGCCGGTATGCAGGCGGAATTCGGTTCCGATCCGTCCCGGCTTCACGCTGCGATCGGGCCCTGCATTCAAAAATGCTGCTACGAAGTTGACGAGCCGGTTAAAAAAGCCTTTCTTCAGGCTGCTCTTTCCTGGGATTCATGTTCCGAGGCAACGAGTCCCGGCAAGTGGCAGCTCGATCTGGCCGCTGCCAACCGTGAACTGCTGCTGCTTGCCGGAGTTCCGGCTGATGCGATTCAGAGTTCCGGCCAGTGTGTCTGTTGTCACAGTGAACAATTTTTCTCGTATCGCCGGGATAAGGACGACTCGGGACGGCAGATGGGGTTTATAATGTTAAAAGGATGAGGGTTGAGAGATGAGGGATGAGAAAATACTCTCATCCTTCATCCCGCAACGGAAGGTAGGTAACCGTGCTTGCAAAAGTTTTCAGCAGTGCTCTGATCGGAATTGACGCGCTTCTTGTCGATGTCGAAGTTGATCTTGCTCCCGGACTGCCGGCTTTTGCAACAGTCGGCCTCCCGGATGGCGCTGTCAAGGAGAGTAAGGACCGTGTCAAGGCGGCGCTGAAAAACTCCGGTTATGATTTCCCTGCCCGCCGTATCACCGCAAACCTGGCCCCGGCCGACATAAAAAAAGAGGGCACGGCCTACGATCTGCCGATTTCAATCGGTATTCTGGCCGCCACCGGGGTCATCAAAGGAGCGCGCCTTCACGACTATATTCTGCTGGGTGAGTTGTCGCTTGACGGCGGATTAAAGGCGATTCGCGGCGCGCTGTCAATGGCGGTCGCCGCCAGACGCGCCGGCCTGACCGGTCTGATTCTCCCGGCGGAAAACGCCCCGGAAGCGGCGGTGGTAGAGGGGATTGATGTCATCGGCGCCACCTCCCTCTCCCAGGTGGTCGAGTTTTTGAGTGGCCGGGAGATCATCGAGCCGTGCCGGGTTGACCTGCAGGCACTTTTTTCGAGTGGCAGCGAATATGGCGAGGATTTCAGCGAGGTCAAGGGACAGGAACACGCCAAGCGCGCACTGGAAGTAGCTGCCAGCGGAGGGCACAATATCCTTATGATCGGTCCTCCGGGTTCCGGCAAGACCATGATTGCCCGCCGTATCCCGACCATCCTTCCCCAGATGTCGTTTGACGAAGCGATTGAAACCACAAAGATTTTCAGTGTCAGCGGCATGCTGGAAAAAGAGCGGGCGCTTCTTGCGGTCAGACCGTTTCGTTCCCCGCATCATACGATCTCCGACGTCGGCTTGATCGGTGGCGGCACGACTCCGAAGCCGGGGGAAGTCTCCCTTGCCCACAATGGTGTACTCTTTCTGGACGAGCTGCCCGAGTTCAAGAAAAATGTGCTTGAAGTCCTCCGTCAGCCGATTGAGGATGGCAAAGTGACTATTTCCCGTTCGCTTCTCTCGCTGACCTATCCGGCGCGGGTCATGCTGGTGGCGGCCATGAACCCCTGTTGAAGCGGTACTCTTTTCATAGTAGATGCATCCAGCTCAGGTACATTCCGCAAAACAAAATTCAGGCAATCATCCCCAACATCAATCTTTTCAATTAGTTCTGACAGCAGCTCTTGTTTTGCGCCATAACTCAGATCATTCCATATAGAAGAAAGCGATTTTATCCTGTCAATCACGTATTCTCTGCTTATCTGTTCGGTCTTGTAAAAATCAATTTCTGCTTGAAGTCTAGGGATATAGTGGACC
>CAIYZD010000842.1 GCA_903930585.1 uncultured Geobacteraceae bacterium
GCTGTAACTCCTGCATATCCATCTGGCGCTGCATTTCAAGACCCAACACACGTCAACGTTATCAGCAATGAAACACATACTTATTTTTGTGGTAGTTCACCATATGCCGGTATCTACGGATTTACAGGAAAATTTGAAAAGTTGCGCGCTGAACCGGTAGTATTAAAAACAGCACTTACTGCTGAAAAAACAACTTCAAAACTATTATATAACTTACAAAAAAGAATTTTTAATCCACGCAGATTGAGTCATTTTCTATGGGAACTGAAAGCTATAAAATAATTTTTCGCTACGTGAATGCTTTCTGTATATCCGCGTAATTAGTTCTAACCCCATTGCCAAGAAATGACACTATGCCGTTACGTATCCTCCATGTTTTATCCTCGAATTTTTTTGCCGGATCGGTTGCATATGCACTCCAGCTGGCGGAACGCCAATCTGCCGATGGCCATGACGTATACATGGCAACCGATCAGGCTGGGTTATCCGACAAGTTTACCTGCCTGCCGCTTCCCGTATCTGACCGCTCGTTAGTACAACGGTTTCGTAATATCCGTTTTTTGAAAAAGTTGCTTCGCGAGCAGAACATCAACGTAATACACGCACATTCGCGCGCCGCCAGCTGGATAGCTCATTATGCCGTTCGCGGAACAATCGTGCCGCTGGTTTCGACTATTCATGGTCGTCAGGTAAAACACTCCGCACTGAAATCAAATGACATTTATGGCGAAAAGGTCATCGCCATCTGTCCGCAACTGGTCGAACATCTGGCTAATGAGCTGCGCATGGACAGACGGAACGTGCTGTTTTTTCCAAACCCGCTCGATTTTGAGGTACTACGGCACATATCGAGAACCAGGCCGCACAACGGAAGTGTCGTAATTTCGGTTGTTGGTCGTCTCAACGGGCCAAAAGGCGCCCATATCTCCGACCTCGTGACGCATGTTTTTCCGCAGATGTTGCAGCAATACGCCGATGTTTCCGTTCAGATTGCCGGAGGCGAATGGGATTCATTTCCTGACGAGGGGAAAGAAGCTTTTGCCCGGTTGCAATCCCGATTCGGTGAACGCATCCGCTATCTCGGGTTTACGAACCAGGCATTGGAGTTGATGGCCAATTCCGATGTGGTAATCGGTGCCGGGCGTGTTGCCATGGAAGCCCTGGCCCTGGGATCTGCCGTTTTTGCCACAGGTGAAGCGTGTTGCCACGGGTTTGTAACCGCGGCAAATCTCGGTGATGCCATCGGCACCAATTTTGGCGATATCCTGTCCGTTGCCGTACCATTTCGTCCGGATACGGCTGCCATTGCCAACGAGCTGCAGGCATATATAACCGGCACAATGGTGGCGGATGTGGATATCGACGAACTTTCACGTATCTACGATCTTAACCGGATCATGCCGGAGATACTTGGCATCTACTCCTCAGCTATCATGCGTAAACTGTCCCCTGCCCCCATTCCCGTACTGATGTATCATCGCGTGCCCGACACGCCCATCAACACACGGCACCGAACCTTCGTCACCAGGGAAAACTTTGAAAAGCATCTGCGCTTTTTTACTCTGCGCGGTCTCACCGCGATAACCTTTCAGGAGTATCTGGCATTTTCCATCGGGGAGAAGCCGCTACGGGAATTCCCGAAGAAGCCCTTTATACTGACCTTTGACGACGGGTACCGGGACAACTTCCACAATGTGCTGCGGCTTGCACGAAAATACGGCTACAAGGGAGTTATGTTCTTACTGGGAGACTTTTCGGTAATCGGTAACTTCTGGGACGTTGGCGAAGATGAGACGGCGAACAGGATAATGACTACGGAGCAAAAAAAAGCTTTTGCAGATCAAGGATGGGAAATCGGCGCTCACACACTGACTCATCCTCATTTGACGAAGTTGAGTAATGAAGATGCGCTGCACGAATTACAAGATAGTAAGAACCGTATCGAACAGGAATTGCAGACTAAAGTCGTATCGTTTGCCTATCCTTTCGGAACGTATGATGCCCGCATTAAAGAGCTGGTCAGGCAGGCCGGATTTGACTTCGGCATTGCCACCGATTCCGGCGGGATTACGATTGAAGACGACCGCTTTGCGGTCTTTCGTGTAAACATGTTCCCCGAAGAAAGCCTGTTCAGTCTATTCAAGAAGACGTCTTCGTGGTACCGGAAATACTACCAGCGGAAACGCGGCAAGTAACGGTGAATAAAAAGAAATGAACACGATGAAAACCTTCCTGTTTGTAAACCCGACATCAGGCCATCATTCAACCAAACGCCTGCAGGATGCCCTTTATTGGTTGCACATTCGTGCCATCGTTCCGGAGCTCTTTGAGGTACGTACCCCGACCGATATTTCCGCCTGTTGCACCACCATAAATAAAGAACGTGATCCCCATCTGGTTATCGTTGCCGGAGGAGATGGCACGTTTAACGCCGTGGTCAACGGTTTGGATCCCGGCAGTGCCACGCTGGCGGTGTTACCGTTCGGCACCTCCAATGTGCTGGCGGCTGAAATCGGGATTACGTCTATTGAAGACGCATTGGAGCGCATAGCTGCCGGGAACACGCGTTCTTTGTCTGTTGGAGTTATTGAGCTGGAGGGACGCTCGCACCGGTTTGTGCTGATGGCCGGAATCGGGCTTGATGGAGCTGTCGTCAGAGATGTACACCCGCTCTGGAAAAAACTGCTGCGGCAGGGGGGATATGCGCTGTCGGCATTCACCCACGCTATTTCATGGGATGACACCGTTTTCGAGGTCTCTACCTCAGAGAAAAATCTGACATGTCACTCTGTTATCATCTGTAACGCTTCCCGTTATGGCGGAAATTTTATCCTTGAGCCGGCTAGCACTCTTTTTAGCACCGGCCTTACGGCGCTGTGCGTAACGGACAATACGCGGAGAACCTATCTGCGAATCGCCTCTGACCTCTTCCGGGGTACTGAACAGCAGTCCCGGAATCTGGTCCGGCACTCCGTGTCGGCTATCGAGATCCATGGAACAAAAGCGATTCAGATAGACGGTGATTTTATCGGGCATGGTCCGGCACGGATCTCGGCAAAACCGGATTTTGCACGGATAATTGTGTAGCAGGAAGCTGGCTACCGGGGCGACAAAAGTGAGCGGATTTGCGTAGAGATATCGTCAAGCATGCTGTAGCGACGCTTATACATCGAACGCTTATTCGATTTCATATCTTCAAATGGACGACGCTGTAACTGGAGCGGTATTTCATACCAGCCATCAGCAGATGCAGTCCCGTCCACTTCCGTCCAGAGCGAATCATAGTCGAACGTGACGGCGTGACGGGACTGTATGTGGATGACATGCTTCTTTTTGTAAGAATGGATCGCATTCCCCACACCCAAAATGTGCGTGATTCCGAGCGTGCGGGCTATTTCCTGAGCTGCAAATACAATGAACACCCTTGGCCATAATCCGTGCATCGCCTTTGATATCGGCTTGTTATCGATTCCGGTACGTCCCTGAATACAGCCGATATACATGACCCATTCACCAGAAAGCAACTGCTCGAATGAGAACGCCAGGGAAATGATGAAACCGACTTCCGCACTCCAAAGAGAAACAACCAATTCACCTTCCTTTCGATAGGTATTCTCATAGCGGAGAATTACCTGGGTATCGGAATCAGGTGAAATGGCACACTGCGCCAATTTTATGCCACCGGTTTGGGTCAGGGCATCTTGCAACGGTGAACCGCAGGATCGGATAAAGGTATAGGTATCTATGATTGTTTTTATTTTCTGTTCAATGTCCCATTTATTCGAAATGTAAACCCGTAATGGTTTTAGGGCCAGCCTTCGATTGAGCTCGACAAACGGGGATAACTCAGGTAGTTGCAACGCATCGAACCATTGCAAAGCTGCCTTTGCTTGGACCGCAGCGGTGAAGGCCCACCGGACCTGCTGTTTCAGTATCTTCAGGCGGGGCTCTCCGGCATACCCGCATCCCGTGAGAAACCACGCCCTGCGGGCGGCCAGAGAGAAATCGGGTTCCAGGCGAAAAAAAATTGCACGAAACTGCCTACTTAAGAATGGCACTTAATACATCCTTGGTTATATCAGACTATGGAAGATGACAATTGGAAATATTCGTTGTTGTATGGTAAGTTTGAACCAGAGTGAGACATATCCGTGCGAACTGGAGTGTATCAGAATAGCAGATAGACTTCACAGAGTCCAGCATAGAAAAGGTAGACCAGCTCATGGCACTTCACCGTTTTTCCCGCACCGAACTTCTGATTGGTTCCAAAGGATTATCAACCCTGGCAAATAAACATGTCATGATCTGCGGTGTCGGAGGGGTTGGCAGCTATGCCGCGGAAGCTCTCGGACGCAGCGGCGTCGGGCGGATCACGCTGGTGGACTTTGACGATATCTGCCTGACTAATATCAATCGCCAGATTCATGCGCTTTCCGGCACGGTCGGCCAGCAGAAGGTTGAGGCCATGGCAGCTCGTCTGCGCGATATAAATCCGGCAGCCGAGATTATTCCGGTCAAGGAGTTTTTCTCGCAGGAGAACGGCGAACGGCTGCTCACACCACGCCCTGATTATGTTCTGGATGCCATTGACCATTTTACCGCCAAGGCAGCGCTGATTACAC
>CAIYZD010000843.1 GCA_903930585.1 uncultured Geobacteraceae bacterium
AACCCGACATATAGAGCACTGGCATAGAGGGACATTTTTCAATGATTTTGTCGTACATCTCTTTGCCGTTCATCCCCGGCATAACGATGTCAGTCAGGATAAGATCAATATGCGTACACCCCTCGACATTACATAGTTTTATGGCATGCATCGGAGAATTTGCTACCAGGACCGTATAGCCAAGCTGGACAAGCATTTCCGCAGCCAGTTTCTGTAGTGGGACCTCATCCTCAACTAATAAAACCGTGCCACTGCCAGAAATCACTTTTTCTTCCTCATCCTGAACTGACAAAAGCTCATTTACCACTGTAATTTTGGGGAAATATATCTTGAATGTTGTGCCCAGTCCGACCTCGCTATAGACCAGAATGAAGCCAGTATTCTGAGTGACGATGCCATATATGGTGGCGAGCCCCAGGCCGGTGCCTTTGCCCGATTCTTTTGTTGTAAAGAATGGTTCAAAAATGTGGTTGAGAGTATCACTATCCATGCCGGAACCAGTATCGCTGACAGAGATTTGCACATATTTTCCTGGTTGAACACCGGGAATTTCATGCATGCAGGATCTGTCGATAAGCACATTCGTCGTTTCAACGCTGAACAGACCGCCATCGGGCATAGCATCACGGGCATTCACCGCCAGGTTCATAATGATTTGATCAACCTGTGTCGGATCAAGAAGGACCGGCCACAGGTTGGACGCCGGCTTGAAATCGAACTCGATATCTTCGCCTATCAGCCGGCTGAGGCTTTTGCGGGAATCTTCTATGATCCGGTTTAAGTTTACCTCCCGGGGCAGAATTGCTTCATTTCGGGAGAAGGCCAAAAGCTGCCGGGTGATCTCACAGGAATGCTCGGCCGCTTTCAGTATTTCGTTCAAACGAGTCGCTTGCTCATCATTGGAATCTTTCACCTGAATCATGAGCAACTCGGCATAGCCCATAATAATAGAAAGTTTGTTGTTGAAATCGTGGGCCACTCCACCGGCGAGCCGACCGATAGCCTCCAGCTTCTGAGCCTGGTTGAATTTTTGTTGCAACATATTTCGGTCCGATTGTACGGCACGAAGTTCGGAAATATCGGTTATTACGATGATGACCGCAATCAAGATGCCATTATCATCCAGATGCCTCCTGGCACTCAGCAATCCCCAGAATTCGCCACCACTCTTGCGCAGATAATGACGTTCCGTTGAACTGGACTCCATGTTACCATCAATCAGTCTTTGCAGGAGAGTGCAGGATGCTTCGCGTTCGTCCGGATGCACATGGTCAAGGTACCGGGAACCACAAATTTCCTCGGGGGCGGATTCATACAGTTGACCGGCATAGCGGTTGGTAAATCTGATGTAACCATGGTCATCAACCATGATAATTCCGGCCTGAGCCGCATCAAAAACAATCCGCAGCCTCTCCTCGGCTTGTCGGCGCTCTGCTATTTCCTCTTCAAGGCGCTGTCCCTGTTCCTCAAGCGTGTCTTGCACCATCTGGCGCTCAGAAATTTCTTCCTCCAGCTGGGTGGTCTGAACCTGGAGCGTCTCTTGAGCCATTTTCCGTTCAGCTATCTCCTCTTCCAGCATAACATTCTGCACATGGAGATACTCCTGTTGGTGTGCCAGCTCTGTGGCCATTTCATTAAATGCAACCGCCAATTGGTTAATCTCATTAGTTCCGAATACAGTGGCCCTGATATCAAGATTGCCTTTGGCAAACTCCATAACCGTTTTCAAAAGCCTGTCTACCGGTTTGGTGATGAGAATATGCAGCAGAAAGGACAGCACCAGCGCAAAGAGGAACAGTACCACCGTTAGCTTGGCACCATTACTATAGGCTTCCTGTCTGAGTGTATGTAACCGGTCAGCAAAATCATACTCGACGTACAGTGTGCCAAAATGTTGCGGACGTATTTCTCCTGCCCGTATGCCGAGGTTTATCGGATAGTACCCATATAAATGATCGTGAGCGGAAACAAATTGATTACTCTGTTGGAGCGAAGTCGCTTTTTCAGCGAGCGCCTTATCGTAATGGGATATGCTGGCGGCGCTGGCGGCAGTCCACTCCTTGTGGTTGGCGATCATGACGACATGGTCGGCATCAGCCAGTAACAGGGTGACAATCTGGGGAAAAAGCGCGGAATAAGATAACTTCTGTTTAGCCACCTCCACATCTCCTCCGATCAAACTATCTGAGAGGATGTCCTGAAGCTGGTTCATTTGAGTATGAGCAGCTTCAGTTGTTGAACGGAGGACTTCCTTGTGACTTTCCCGTATTCTTTCAAGAGTCAGGTAAAAGATAAGAAGGCCGCTCACCGAGAAGACCAGGACCGGGATGACGAT
>CAIYZD010000844.1 GCA_903930585.1 uncultured Geobacteraceae bacterium
CCCTCAAGGTTGGCCGGATCGGCAAAGCTCCACTGAATCCTCTTGGTGATTCCCGGAAAAACGGGACAGCGCTCGGCGTTAGCACCATCGCAAACAGTGATGACATAATCGAATAAGCTTCCGTTCTTATATAAGTCAAAGACACTTTTTGTCAGGTTGGTTGATATGTCGATCCCCACCGCCTTCATCACCTCAACGGCTAACGGATTAAGAGTTCCGGGTTCAAGTCCGGCGCTTTGAGCCTCAAAACGGACTCCGGCAAGTCGATTAAGGAAGGCCTCAGCCATCTGGCTGCGAGCGCTGTTGTGAATGCAAACAAAAAGCACTTTGATTTTATTTTGTGTTGTCATAGATTATCCCTTCCTTCTTGCTCTCCCTAAAACAATTATGATGGCCTCTTTTATAGCAAATCGCCGGTTACAACAGTGTGCCGTATTGGAAAATTGTGCGTAACAGCAGAGACATCGACAAACCAGTACCGATACTGGATACTAATAAGACACCGCTGCGATGGCAGCAATCTGTGCTGAAGTCAGAGAGGTCACGCTGGATTTGGACATCATTGGGCCAATAGTGGCGATCGCGGTTGTGATCTGGGCTGCGGTTCTTACCCCAAGTGTGTAATGGCAACCAAGACAAACTGAATTGTAGAATGAAAGTGCGTTAAAAACCGGCGCGGGCGTGACGGTAGTGGCCGACGCCTGGGCTGAGGCAACACTTTCTCCAGTGCTATTCACCGCAGTAATGATGTAGTAATAGGCGGTACCGTCAAGAAGTCCGATCAGGGCGTATGGGCTGGTGGCGCCAGTGATCTTGGTCCCGTTGGCAATGGTAACCCCGGAAGCGATTGAATAGTAGATGTTGTACGATATGGCGCCGCTGGTAGCAAACCAGGAAAGGGTTACCTGTTGGGTGCCGCCGGTGGCGGTTACACCGGTGGGAGTGGCGGGAATAACGACCGGCGGAGGATTTGTAGTGGCCGTGGTCTGGGCCGAGGCAACGCTTTCGCCGGCGCTATTCACCGCAGTGATTATGTAGTAATAGGCCGTGTTGGATGCAAGCCCGGTCTGGGTGTAAGGAGTGGAAACACCGGATATTTTATTACCATTTGCCTGCGTCACTCCGGGAACAGTTGCCCAGTATATGTTGTAGGAAGCTGCTTCCGGCACTTGTATCCAGGAGATATTTACCTGGCCATTTCCCCCGACGGCTGTAACGGTTTTTGGTGACGGTACTGATTGTGCTCCTCCGTTACCTCCACTCCCACCGCAACCGGCAAAACAGATACAAAAAAAACCAACTATGATACTACCCAAAACATTCATTTTATTCAGGCCCATATATGCCCTCTTATCTGTAATTTATGCAATGTGCCGTTTCATATGTCGCTGCCACTCACCGGCTGACGTTGTCTTGATGAACGGTTTGGCTTGCTCCGGAGTTATTGAAGGGTTCTTGAAGCTGATCCCGAAATAGCGGCACATCACCTCGAACAAGTAGGTGTTGTCCACAAACCTGTCCATGCCGAACTCCCGCGCCTTGTGGCCGTAGGCCAGCAACAGCTGGTCTTCCGCAGTATGATTGCACGAGGTGAAGCCGACATTGCCGCGACGTATGACAGCCGGAGATTGTCCATTACTGCTTTTACCATAGGAACTGTGCGACAGGATCTTTGCCAGGGTGGCGTCCGGCTGGCAGATGAAGTCACCGGGATACGGAGCATAGTCGGCTGCCATGGCATCCGCGATCATCCGCGACTCGCCCTGGTTGATAGCAAACCCGGTGTGCTCACGAACAATTTCTCCGATGTCCACTGCCCCCTTCCCTTTCATTTTTTTGATGATGACTTCAAAGGAAGCCGTGGCCGCCCCATATGACCGCAATGCGGCTGCGGCATCGTTATAATCGGGTCCGGTGCCGTTAAGCCCCCATCCCGAATTGCCGTGATCCGACGTGACGATGACCAGCGTGTTCGGATTGGC
>CAIYZD010000845.1 GCA_903930585.1 uncultured Geobacteraceae bacterium
CATTTCATCCACAGCCGTGCTGATCGCAGCGGATTGTTCGGAAGCACTATCGGTACCGACGGCAATCTGGGACGAGGTCGTGCTCAACAATTCTGAGGCGGAAGAGAGATGCGCTGCCGTTCCCTGTATCCCAGCTATCATTGTCCGCATGGAACTCTGCAACTCTTTCATGGCAACAAGCATTCTGCTGAATTCGTTTTTGCGCAGGATATTGATCTCCTCGCTCAGGTCGCCGCCGGCCATGGTTTGCAGATATGCAATAGCCCTTTGTATCGGTCGGTTGATCGACCAGATATTGACCCACCCGAAAGCAGCTCCAATGAAAATAAACAGCACCGTTGAGCCGTACTTGATCAACGGAGAATCAAACTGCGCGGCAAAACCCGCTGCAAGGATGCAGATACTGTAACAGGCACACAACACACTGAGCCGGAACTTGATGGAAAAATTAAGGTAATAGTTCCAAAGAGTATTCATTACTAACGACCTCTCAATATAAATTTTATACCATCTATAATACCAAAAACATCTATTTATCAACAAGCAAGCGCTACGGTACAAAATCCTTTGTCATTACAACCTGTGTCCCCCCCCTGCCATCCGGCTTCAGAATACAAAGAGCATTATGAGACGGCATCGGAACCGATGTCGAGAGAGATCTGCCGATTTTTCGGTATGCCTGATTCAGAGTTTCGATGACTTCAACATCCGCTATACATTCATCAACTTTCTTGTTATAGACAAACCAGTCGCCGGTCTCTTTCCGTATCAATTTTTTTTCAGGAAGCCCGCTTCTCAATTTATTTAGTTTTTCAAGCACCGGCGTGACCTGGGCAGGAGCGGCCTCTTTATTTCCTCCTGTTTCATGGTCACTTTTTTCCGCAACTACATGACTCGGCTGGGCATGCTCCTGTTGAACCGGCTTTTCCAGCGCCTTGGCAAGATGCTTATCGTAATCGGCCAGCTTTTTGCTGAGACTGCCTATGTTTTCCAGAACCGATGAACCTGACGCATTCTGCACCTGCTGAACCTGAATAAGGGTGACGAACATATATACCTGAAAGAAAACCAGCAGGGTCACAATTATCGACGAAATGGCCAGAAACGCTTTCGAGAGCATTCGTTTCGTGTCGGCGCCGGAAGTGATTGATTCCATTTCCGTAGCCAGCATCTCATAATTGACCGACAAATTATTGACCTGTTTTATAAGGCGCTCGGTATCGTCGGAAACCGCATCTATTTTTGCCGAAATATAGCGCGTGTCGGCCAATGAATCTTGCAGTGATTCCAGTACTTTTAACACGTCATTACCGGCGGCCGGATATTCCGGCGCCTTTTTCTCCGGCTCAGCCATAATCGCCGCTATCTGCCTCTCTTCCCGCAGAACATCAAACGAGTCCGAAGGAGCAGCAACCGCTTCAGTCACGCTGTTTTCTGAGACCATTTTTTTCGCAGGCGCCTCATCAGAAATATCGGTATAGCCGGCAGCAGCATCGGCCATCGTCCCGGAACGCAATTCTTCCGACTCCTCCGGCTCTACAGCTTCGGCCGGCAAAACGCTTTCGGCACGGTCCGGTGCAACGGAAACGGCGATTTCCCCGGCAGCGGTTTCCGGTTCGGCGGTTTCTGCGACTGCATCCGCATGACTATCCACTTCATCACGCTCTGCAACATCGACAGGTACCTCAGTTGAATCCGAAGTAATTATTTTGGGATCGTCAGTTGAAGTTGCCATGATTTTGCTCCAATGCCCTGACTGATTGCGTAATTATTCATCTGTATCATCATTATTACCAAGCCTGCAAGCCCCTATCACTCAGCCATCTTGTAACGGAAGATGACAACTGCTGCGATAAACGTAAGCAGCGCCGAAACCAGGACCTGAAGCACGGGCAGCAACAACAGATCCCCCGCAACCAGAGCCCTGCGGGCGCCTTCAAAGAGAGCGGTAGTCGGCAACGCCCGTACCCACGTGATGATCGACGGCGGATAGGAGGAGAGCGGAAAGAAAAGGCCGGACATGAAAATCAACGGCATGACCAGCACCGCTTCTACCTTGCCGATGGTTTCCGGCTTGTCCATAACCGTGCCGCTGATGATTCCGGCACAGGAAAATAACGCCGATCCGGGTATCAGGAACAGCAGGTAATGCAAGAGATGCTCAAGCGGAAAACGGAACGGGGTAATCGCAAAGATCACCAGACCGACGGCACATCCTTTGATGATACCATGGGTAAAACCGGACATAATCTTGGCAATGACAATTTCAGACACCGAAACCGGTGTCACACGATACGACTCTATCGTGAATTGAACCCGTCGATGAAACCAGAGGCTCCAGACACTTTCATTATAGGCGGCGTTAACCGCCGTCATCGTGATCAGACCTGGTGCAATAAACAGGCTGTAGGGCGCCCCATCCACCAGACCGATATAGCTCTGCATACCGATGCCGAAAGCCAAATAAATGGTAAGAGGATAGGCAATAACCGCCACCAGTTCAGAGAAAATGCTGCGGCGCAGCACCTGCATGTCGCGTTGCCAGATGGCCCGGGATCCTCGTAACATCATTCCCTCACCTTCTCGCCGGTTAACGAAATAAAGACATCTTCAAGCGTCCTCTCCTGAAGTGAAATACGACGAACCGGCGCGCCATTGAGGGCGGTAACGATTTCGGCAAGACACTCCCAACACTCAAGTGTTACCGTAACTATATTTTCCATCTGTTTGATATTCACGACACATGACATCGAGCCAAGCAGTTCCGCATAGCGATCAACCTCCTGCGGAGCAAATTCGATTTTGTAGACCGTCGCCCCGGTCAAACGGTCTTTCAACTCCTGCGTGCTCCCGATGGCAATAAGGCGCCCATGGTCCATGATGGCGATCTTGTCGCAGAGCTGTTCAGCCTCTTCCAGATAGTGCGTCGTCAGGAAAATCGTCATGCTCCCGGCCAGGGAGCGGACATAATCCCATACAGCCCGGCGCGATTGAGGATCGAGGCCGGTAGTTGGCTCATCGAGAAAAAGAATCCGTGGCTGATGCACGAGAGCACGAGCAACCACCAGGCGGCGCTGCATGCCTCCCGAAAAGGTGTCCGGAAAATCTTTCTGGCGTCCGGAGAGCCCCATCAGTTCAAGCAGATCATCAATCCGGCGTTTGTACAGCCGCTTGTCCATGCCATGCAGACGGGCATGCAGTTCCAGATTTTCCCGGGCGGTCAGATAGCGGTCAAGACTGTTTTCCTGTGAGACCACACCGATCATGCAACGAATGTCACGCCCCGCGCTCCGGGTATCCAGCCCTTCGATGAATGCCTCCCCCCGACTTTGCCGCATGAGCGTCGTCAGAATACGGATCAGGGTGGTCTTGCCGGCGCCGTTGGGGCCGAGCAGGCCAAAAATGGACCCTTGTTCCACCTCAAGATCGAACGAGTCGAGCGCGGTCAGATCGCCATAGGTTTTGGTAAGCGAACGGGCGATTATCGCGGCGGTCATCATATCAGATAATTCCATGCAGCGGCTTACCGGGAGCAGCAAGCGCATCGAGTTTCCGTTCCACCGCAGGATCGTCCACTAACGGCGGCGCGTGAAACGGCTTGATCCGGGCGTCGATAACCAGGGGGCCACGGCACCCCCAATGTCTGCCGCGGGTTTCGGGGCAGATGCCGTAGATGTCGGTCGCCGGATTGGAGCGGGTAAAGGTTACCCAGAGAAAATTATTCAGAGTCGCCGCTATAAAGCGGCTGTCGTCACAAATGATAAGTAACGGGAAACCGGCAAATTGGCCACGATCCTGATTGAAGCGGCAGAAGTCATCAATCAATGGGTCTCCCTCCCCTCTCACCTGCCCCGACGGTGGCCCCTGAATGGCCAGAATACCGGGTTGACAGACAACGGCAGGGCCGAATCCGGGCGGGAATTCAAGACCGGCGGAGAGTTCCGTTGCCAGTTTTTGTCGCACCGGACCGGCAACGGCGATCACCACCTTGGAGCCTTCATTAAGTCCGGAACCGCTGTAATCGAGGGTATCGATCGTGGTTGCGGTTTGAAAATGGAGCGACGTGCGCCAGTCGGCCCGTTCCAGGACATGCCCAAAAAACGCCGCGATATCGTGTGTATGCAACGCCGGTGCGTCCTCGTTTGCAACAATGAACAGGTATTTGGCAAGGGAAAGCTGCCCCTGGCCGAGTATGGCATTTGCAACGGTCAACAGCTCCTGCGGCTGCCGCTCCGTTGCATACGGCACGTAGCGTTCAGCGGCAATCGCCAGCAACAGCGGATGCACACCGGCAGCATCAACAGCATGAACCTCTTTCACCCCGGCCACCACGGTCGGGATCAACGGACCGGTCAGTTCATGGATGAAGGCGCCGAAACTGGTATCTTCCTGCGGCGGACGGCCAACTGTCGTAAATGGCAGAATGGCGTCTTTGCGGTGATAAACCGCATCAACCTCGATATAGGGAAATTCATGGGTCAGGCTGTAATAGCCGAGATGATCGCCGAATGGTCCTTCCGGCAGAGTTTTGGCGGGATGAACCACGCCGCTGATGCAGAAATCCGCCTCTGAAGAGACCGGGAGATGCCCCGGAACCCTGGTCATCGGGATACGATGACCAGCCAGCAGACCGGCAAACGAAATCTCCGGCATCCCTTCGGGCAGCGGCATTACGGCAGCAACGGTCATGGCGGGCGCCCCGCCGAGAAAGATGTTGATCCTGAGCTGGTCACCGCGCGCAATCGCTTCGGCATGATGAGCACCGATGCCGCGATGAATCTGATAATGGAGTCCCGCCTGCCGGTCCGGCTGAAACCTGTTGCCGGAAAGCTGGATCCGGTACATCCCCAGATTCGATTTGGCCAAACCTGGGTGCGCCGGACTTTCGCTGTACACCTGCGGCAGCGTCAGGAACGCACCGCCATCATTAGGCCATGAGACAATCTGCGGCAAAGCCGAAAGAGTCGTCGAGCATTCCAGTACCGGCGCTGTTGTAGTAACCGCCGGCAAAAGATGCCAGGCCGCAGTGGGCGCCTTGATAAGATCAAGCGGATGTTTGAATAATGAAAATGGGTTTATTTTCAGTTCAACAAGACGGCGAATGTCATCGAGCGTATCGCGAAAGATAAAGCGGGTCCGTTCCAGCGTTCCGAACAGGTTGCCGAGCAAGGGAAAACGGCAACCGATGGCATTGGTAAAGAGTAGCGCCGGCCCCCCTGCCTGATACACACGCCGTTGCAGCGCGCCGACCTCCAGACGGGGATCAAGCGGCACATTGATACGGAGCAGTCGACCGCACCGTTCAAGATCAAGCACACATTCCTGCAGATTTTTGTAGCCCATGGTATGAAACCGACCCATAAAATGATATCTTGACGCCATGTAAGGTATCATTGTAATCAATGAAACACAATCAGGTTTGCACCAGCCGGAGCCGCAATGCCGCGTCTTACCCTCTTTAAAAAGATCCTCGTCACGACACTGCTGCTGTCATTACTTCCCTTGATGGCCTCTTCACTGATCCTTTTTTTCAACCTGGAAGCGACCAGCGCCCGGCTCGCCTCGGAGATCGGCGGTACGGCGGACATTCAGGCGTCGGAATCGTTGCAGATGCGGGCAACACAAGTTGCCGAAAATGTGTCTGATTTCCTTCATCAATGCGAGAGCGACCTGATTTTCCTGTCACGCTCGCGCCTCGACCGGGCGACTCTGCTCAATTTTTACGCCAGCAGACGGGGCGAAATATGGTATCGGACCGGAAGCGTCGCCGCACCGTTTGAAACACGGGAACAGGTACCTCTCTACCAAAGCATCGCCCTGATTGATGCGTATGGTCAGGAAAAACTTGTCATCAGGGATGGCGCCGCCATTCCTGCCGCGGAACTGAAAAATGTTGCCGATCCTGCCCGGACCGAATTTTTGAGCGAAGAGTATTTTGCCAGGGTACGGGCCCAACCTGATAAACCATACGTCTCGCACGTCACCGGTTTCCACATTTCGAAACAGGAACAGCTTAATGGCGCCGACGAACCGGAGCACGCCCTTGACGGCAAATCGTATCGGGGGGTGGTCCGCTTTGCCGCCGCCCTGCTTGATGCAAAAGGCGCATTCAACGGAGTGGTCGTTCTTTCGCTCGACCATCGCCACCTGGTGGAGTTCACGCAACATATTGACCCCGGCCGCAATTTTTCAACACTTTTCCCCTCTTACAAAAGCGGCAATTATGCCTTCATGTTCGATGATGAAGGATGGATCATCACGCATCCGAAATACTGGGACATCCGGGGGCTTGACGCCAGGGGCCATCTGGTCCCTCCCTATTCCGTGACGTCAACCAAAGCGGATATCGACATTGGGCGGATACCATTCAATCTCAACCATGCCGGGTTTATCCACCCCAGCTACCCGCGTGTAGCCGAACAGGTCAAAAATCTGCAAGCGGGCTTTGTCGATACGACAAATGTCGGCGGCGCCAAAAAGATCATGGCATATGCACCCATTATCTACGATAGCGGTGATTATGCGCGGCACGGCGTTTTCGGAGGAATTACCATCGGCTTTCAACTCAACCAGTTTCAGGACGCAGCCCGCAAAGGGAGCCGCCTGATTAATCTGCAACTTGGCGAGCACCGGAAGCGGAGCGGCATTATTCTTTTGATCACATCCCTACTGGCCGGATTATCGGCCTGGGGTTTGTCACGCGGCATCACCCGCCCGTTGCAGCAACTGACCGAAGGTGCACACAAACTTGCCGGAGGCGATATCGGCAGCCGGGTGGCGGTCACCGCCACCGATGAAATCGGCGAACTTGCCCGCACGTTCAATTTCATGGCCGACGAACTGCAAGCCCGGAAAAGAAACCTGCTGGCAACACTCGACGAACTGCAACGGTCGCGCATCGATATCCTCAACGAGCGCAATTTCAAAACCAGTGTTCTCGAAAGTATTTCGAGCGCTATCATGACGATCTCTCCCGCCGGGACCCTGACGTCAATCAACGGCGTCGGGCTGTCGTTTCTGTCCGGCACGTCCCGTCTGGGCAGTGAATACCACGATCTGTTTGCCGCATGGCCCGATGTATCGTCCCGGATAGACCGGGTGCTCGCAACAAAAGAGGGGTACGGACGGCTGCCGTTGCGGCGGCAGATTGACGGCGAGTTGACCTATTACGACTTTGGCCTGTTTCCTATCGGAAACGATGCCGAAATGGGATTAACCATAACATTGCGCAACGAAACCGAGCGGGAATGTTTGCGTGAAGAGACGATACGCCTGGACCGCCTGGCATCACTCGGCAAGCTTTCTGCCGGTATAGCCCATGAAATCCGCAACCCGCTGACCGGCATTTCACTGCTACTTGACGATCTGCACGACAAACCGGGATTTTGTGCCGAAGACAAAGAGATGCTTTCCAAAGCATTGTCGGAGATTGAGCGGGTCGAACGGCTTATCAACGCCCTGCTCAACTATTCTTCTCCGGTACGCAGCAATTTCAGGGAGGGAGATCTGACTCCGATCTTGAAGGACCTTCTCTTGTTGATGCGCAGGCAGGCTGAAAAACAGGGCGTCACGCTGAACGTTTCATACGCAGAGCTGCCGCAATTCCGCTTGGACCCGGAAAAGATCCGCCAGGCGCTGATCAATATCATGAAAAATGCGCTTGAAGTGTTGGAGTCGGGCGGAATTATTACGATCACCACC
>CAIYZD010000846.1 GCA_903930585.1 uncultured Geobacteraceae bacterium
CCCCAGCCAAGTGCCTTTGCCTCGGAAGCGAGATATATCCGATACTGTTTTTCATCTAAAACAGGGGATAGCACAGCATGCCTTATTTTGATTTGGTCCAGTGTAGTTTGCATGCCGACATTGTATATCGGCTCAGCTAAAGGTTCAAGTTATTTTGTAATGCATCCTAAGTATCGCCACGGCAATGTGGGTATCAACGCAAAAGATGCGTGCGGAATAAAGTTGACCGGCGGCACGGTAGTTTACGGAAGCGCTTTTGTTGGTGTTGGCGGCGCCCCAGCAACGTCGGTTTGTACCACAAACGGCACCTCGATAACCGGTGGCGTCGGCACTTTGGCCACTCTCAAAGATCTAACCCCGATTGTTGCTCCGACTGCCGGTTCAAGTTTGGGTGCTCTTACTATTTCTGGTGGTACAACCAGGACATTAACCAGCGGCACCTACCGGTATAGCTCAATTAACCTTGGCGGATCGGGCAAGTTGATCATTAATGGTCAGGTTACCTTGATTGTCGATGGGAATATCAGCGTCTCAGGTGAGGCTACCTTTGTGGTCGCATCCGGCTCTGTTGTGGTCTATGCCAACGGAGCGACTGTCGACGTCGGCGGTGGGGCCTTGGTCAACATGTCGCAGAACCCCACCAATCTGATTATCTACGGCTCCTCGGCGCTGACTAAGGTCAACCTTTCGGGCGGAACGAGCCTGCACGGCTTGATTTATGCGCCGGACGCCGCTGTCAAAATATCCGGCAGTCAGGAAACTTTCGGGGCAATAGTCGGCAATACGGTCAATCTGTCCGGTGCGGTATCGGTACATTATCCGGAACAGTTCTCCGCCGACACCACCCCACCGGTCATTACCATCTCCTCCCCGCAACCCGGCGCCTTGTTCAACACCGTGGCAGTTTCTGTATCGGGCCATGTCAATGAAGCGGTTTCGACTGTCACGGTCAAGGGGGTTGCCGCGACGCTGAGCGGTTCAGCCTTCAGTGTCGCATCTATCCCGTTGGTCGAAGGGGTAAACAGCATACCCGTCTCCGCGACCGATCTGGCCGGTAACAGCGCAACGAGCAGCGTCAGCGTCACCCGCGATACGACCCCGCCGCTTGCGCCGGTGCTGGTCCAGCCCTATTCACCTACAGCCACCCACCGGATTGTCATCAGCGGCAGTGCCGAAATCGGCAGCACGGTCAAACTCTTCAAAGCGGGTGTGCCGGCCGGGTCAACAACGACAAACAGTCAGGGGAACTTTACCCTGTCAGACGTCACCCTGTCCAGGGGGGTAAATACATTCAGCGCCACCGCTACCGACCTGGCCGGAAACATCAGCCCTGCGGCGACGGTCAGCGTAACCCTTGACCGCATCCCACCCGCGGCGCCGCAGTTGATTCCGTTAAACAGCCCTACCAACAGCCCGACCATCACGGTAAGCGGTGCGGCCGAACCTATGGCTATCGTTAAACTGTTCAACGGCTCGAACCTCATTGGCACGGTACCGGCAAACTCACAGGGGAAATTCATCCTGACCGGCGTCGCATTAAAAGAAGGGCGAAACAGACTTACCGCCGTGGCGATGGATACCGCCGGTAATGAGGGTCCGGCATCCGACCCGCTCGTGGTACTGCTCGATACAAAAGCTCCGGCAATCGCCATCACCGCGCCTGTCAATGGACTCTTTCTCAATGCCGCCACGGTCACCGTAACCGGCAACAGCGATGACCCTACCGCCCGGATTACGGTTACTTCGACTCCGCTCGGCAGAGGCGACGGGATAGCCGCCACCATCACCGGTCTGACCTTCAGCGCCGCCGCCGTGCCGCTCGCCGAAGGAAGCAACACCATCACGGTCACCGCCGTCGATCCGGCCGGAAATCAGACATTAGCCACGGTGAGCGTTACCCTGGACACCTCCCTGCCGGTGGTAACTATCAGCGCACCGGTTAACGGCAGCTTTATCAATAATAAGAACGTCACGGTGTCCGGCACGATCAGCGAACAGCTGACTGCCCTGACGGCAAACGGCCAGTCGGTAACTCCTGCCGGACTCGCTTTTTCCACCACCGTAACCTTGAAAGAAGGGGCCAACAGCATCCTCCTGGAGGCGACTGACCGCGCCGGAAACAGAGGCACGGCATCACTCACCGTTACCCTTGACAGCACACCGCCGGTCGCACCGCTGCTGAACCCGATTACCACACCGACCCGCACTGCGACGACAGTCGTATCCGGGCAGGTCGAGGCAAATTCAACGGTGAAACTGTTCAGCAATAGTGTCCATATTGCCACGCTCAAGGCTGATGCTGCCGGACTATTTACTGTTCCGAACGTCGCGCTGACTGAAGGAAATAATCCTTTTACCGCAACTTCCACCGACACCGCCGGGAACGCAAGTCCGCTCTCCGCGCCGCTGACAGTGGTGCTGGATACGAAGGCGCCGGTAATTATGGTTACGGCGCCCCAAGCGGGAATGGTGGTAAGCGCTGGACAGGTTGCCATCAGGGGCGCGGTGGACGAACCGCTGGCCTCGCTGGTCATCAACGGCGCTTCGACTCCTCTCAACAACCTGTCCTTTGAATATCTGCTGACCCTGGCCGCCGGGGATAACAGCGCCCTGATTACGGCTACTGACCTTGCTGGAAATGTTGCCACAACCACCATCACGATTCAGCGTGACTCTACGCCGCCCAAGGTGGTTATCACCACTCCGCTGAATGGTTTACTGACCAACAGTCCGCAGATTCAGGTTGGCGGCACGGTGGATGATTCCGAAGCGACCCTGACAGTGGGTGGCGCAGCCGTAACGATAGCCAATAAGGCGTTCAGCGCCGGGTATGTTCTTGGCGATGGCGACAACAATATTCAGGTGAAAGCGGTTGACAAGGCGGGTAATGAGGGGACGGCAGCGGTTACGGTTACTCTCGATGCTCAGCCACCGATGGTTGTGCTCTCTGCTCCGGCGACGGCCACTGCGGGAACCGATGTGCAGATAACCGTAAATGCCACGGACAACCGTAGTCTGACTCTGGTTGATCTCAGCGCCGACGGCGCATTGCTCTGGTCAGCTGCGCCCAATAGCGCTACTGCAAGCCAGAGCGTATCCCTGCGGCTCTCTCCGGCGCTCACCACCGGTGCAACGGTCACTGTACGAGCTCGCGCGCTGGATGCAGCAGGCAACAGTGGCAGCGTTTCCGCTGTCATTGCCATCGACAAAGGAGCTGATGGGCCGGGGTGGCTGCAAGGGAAAGTGCTGGACGACTCGCGCGGTTTGCCGCTAGGCGGAGCGCAGGTCAGTGTGACAGATGCCAAGGGCGTGCAGCAGAGCATCACCACTCCGGTAGATGGAACATGGTTCTTTGAACTCGCCTCCGGCGCTGCCGAAGTTGAGGTCATCAAAAGTGGCTTTACAACCGTACTCCGCGCCGTGACGGTACGCCCCGGCCAGCGCACCAGTGCGCTGGACAGCCGCTTGACCAAAATAGACGGCACGGTTCATCTGGTCGATGCAACCGGCAATACAGTTAAAAGCAGCCCAATCAAAATTCAGAATTCATTATTAACTATTGACGTTTCAATCCCTGTCGATGCCCTGCCAAAACAGGTTGACGTCCGCCTGACGCCGGTATCCAACCAGGGGTTGATAACACCTCTGCCGCTCGGCTGGTCACCGCTGGCTGTGGTTGATCTGCGTCTGCTCGACCCGGTAACCGCCGCACCCACCGATCTGCAGCTGACCGCTCCCGTCACTCTTTCTTTGCCGCTTCCCATAGGATTAGGTGACAATGCCCTGATGTTGGAACTGGCCCGTTACGAAAGCAGCAGCCGCAGTTGGATGGCTGTCGCCGAGGTTGCCATTGCCGCCAAGGCGACAACTGCCACCGTACAAATATACCAACCGGGGCAGTATGCCCTCGTGTTGGCTGATCCAACCCCGCTCAATCCACCGGTTCCGACAGCAGGCTCGGACGTGGCCGCTGCAACTCTTCAACCTTCATCCTTCAACCTTCAACCTTTTTCAGACGTTAGCCTGATCACCACCACTGGCAGGGTTGTCCCCCAGGCTGCTCCCCCCTGTGCCGGTCTGCGCGCTGCCGGTGATCTGCAGCTTGTTGCCAGAACAGATGCCGTGACAGCACCCACCCTGATCTCCGGCCTGGTAGTCAACACCCGTATCACTGAAAAGTTTGACCTCACCAGTGGAGATACACTCCAGCCAACTGAGACGCTTCAGGATATAGTTCTTTACCGTTTCCCCTGCGTTACCGCTATTTCCGGCGGGGTAACGGAACCTCCCTTCGACTCCGCTCAGGGAACAGGTCTTCGTACAACGTTCCCGGTATCGCCGTCGCGTGATTTTACCATCGTTGACCTGCTGCTCGGTAAAATCAATATCGAGGTTACTCCGCCGGACAGTGGCGGCGGGGTCATGGTTGGCGCGGACGGCGCACGGCTTTTGCAGCCTGACGGCACGGCCCTCAGTATCCCGGCTGGTGCATTAACCGGAACGGCGCCGGTTAGCGTTGCCACGATTCCGGAGGCAACCGTTACTTCCCTGGTGGGAGCGGATTTTCGCCTGTTGCGTGGTGTGAGTGTTACCATCACCGGTCAGACCTTAAAGAACAGTGCAACCCTGTCTATCCCGGCTCCTGACGGATTTAACGCCATATTGCCGGTGGTTGTGGCAAAGAAATTCGACGTCAAAGGCGGCAGCAAACTAAAACTAGTTGCCGCAGCCAAACTCAGCGGCTCAATCATCAACTCGGAACTCTTAACTTCCGAACTCCTGAACTCTACAAACTCCATAAACTCATCAGGAGTATATTGCTTCCTGCAAGCGGTTGCCCCCATCGGTTACGTAGCCGGCCAGATTACGGACGCCGCTGCTGCCGCTTTCGCCGGAATCCAGATCTCTGCACAGTCCGCCACGC
>CAIYZD010000847.1 GCA_903930585.1 uncultured Geobacteraceae bacterium
CGACTTCAAGATAAACAATATGACCCAAGTTTCAAGCCAGGGAAAATCGTATCTCACTTCCTACATGACAAATAAGAAAAAGGGGATACCACAAATACTATTCTCAACCAGACCCTACTCATCCTGGAATTTTGAGATTTCATCTCGTGTGATATTTTGGGGACCGCATACTGAAACTGGCCTTGTTGGACTGGCCATCGACACACAGAACTTTGTGGCCGGGATCATCTCCAAACAATCTGCGAAAATCATCAAGATGAGCTACGGCAAGGAAACCGTCCTTGAGCAAATTTCCTTATCGCTTACAGAAGGTGCTGCATATGATTTGAGATTCTGGCATAGGGACGGAATTCTCGGTTTTGAATATAAGTTGTCCACGGAAAAATGGCCAACGCGGGGTTCAGTTTTACGGCACGAATGGAGTTCAGCCGATGGACCGGTTGTCATTCAGGATGATGTTTTTCATGTCGGTGCATACTCGTTTATCAACCCGCCTGCCTTCAGGATCATCGGGATGCGCTCCGGGGAATCCATTATTGCTGCCTTGCCCTCCGATGCTGCTTTCGTCAATCAATTTCCTGCCTCCGGAAGTGTTGATATTGATGGATTGATCTATACCTATACTGGAAAATCCGCCCATTTCACGACTCTTCCGGCTCTAGGCCCCTACCAAATTACCGGGTATGGCAAGAATACCTATCCGTTCAACCAGGATCTCGACGGCGGATTTACATACAACAAAGGCGACAATTACGTCGATGTGACTATTTCCAGAAATCTCAGCGGCGTAGTCGGGGCAAATTACTATGCCGGAGCAATTCTTGGCACAAGCGGTGGTCGCTCATTTGTCATCAGCGAAATCCAATGGAAATCCTGGACGGCCGTCAATGGTGTCACCGTCAATAAAAAAGATGAAGCGAAAGTGTATTCATCTGGCCTGACCAAGTGGACTCCAACGGTTGACGAAAGAGTTTACATAACAGATGGCTTCACTGGCGTTTCAGCTGTCGACACAACAAAAGAAACCAATGCCGGGAATGATGCAACTCAAATGAACAGTTATATGCACTGTCCTGGCGTTTTCTGCTATCTCGATAACAGCGATGAATCCAGGTTGATGGGCTTTCAAGCTACAAGTGGCGACCATGATCAGACTATTCACTTACTGCTCGAATTGTTTTGCAATCTGGCAGGTACCGCGGCTACCTTCATTGGCGATAGAAAGGTCTCCCAAACCATTCACAATGGAGAGGAGATCACACTGTGACAGAAATTATCTACGATTCTTCCTCTCTTTCAGCGGCTTATGGCGGTGCGGAAGTCTTTTACAGTTATCGGAATATTTCCGGACTTGTCATCAAGCTCGTATCGAACATCGGAGCCCTGCAGCAGTACCTTGATCCAAACGCGGATAAGTTCTTCACCATCGATACTACATTCACCACATTCGAACTGAACGGTGAAACCCATGCCCGAGTTCAGGTCTTGTTGAACAACGTCGCGGTCGATGAGTCGGATTTTCCCCTCGACTGTCCAAACCTTGAAATCATCAACAACCGCATCATTTTTGATAAGGCCGCCATTAGCGTCTACACAAATGACAAATGGGTCTATACCTATGCTTTTGTCAGTTCAATATGGCCAGAAACCACCGAAATCAAGCTCAAGGTGTCGGGAGCTGATGTACCCATAAATATTGTCTATGTGGAATTGGCTGATCCTCGTGAGGCTGTCTATATCGATTACGAAGCTACTACCGACAGTGCGATTCAATCCATCATCCAACAGCGCCCGGTGCAAATTTACGCAGAGGTTGGAAGGGCCAATACTTTCACATATTTCATTGAGAGAGAGCAGATACCTGCGCATCATCTCTTCTCATACGAAGAACAAACTCAGGATAACAACCAGCTATCTTCGGATGGCCTGGTGTATTACCGCGATGTTGGCGTGAGCAATTCCACACTGACTGCCGAACAGGTTGGTCTGATCACCCGGCTTTATCGGCTCAGCGAGCTGGATAACGGCGCTGTCCAAGCCACAAAAAGGATTCAACAGTTGGCGTTGGAGCAGCGCAAAATTATTAAAGTTAGTGCGCGATTTGACCCGCGTTTAGAGATCGCGGACAGGTACTTAATTGACACTATTGTCACCGGCACAAATAGGCATGTGACTGATGAAATCATCATTCAGGAAATTCAAGCAAATCTTCAAGATGGCAGTTACGTCATGAACATTACTGGTAGGAGAAAGTTACCATGAGTCCATCGCTTTCCTCCGCTTTGTCGAACAGGTTCAAGCAAAAATTGATTCCCGCATCTGTCATACGTCCAATGTCAGACCAATTAACC
>CAIYZD010000848.1 GCA_903930585.1 uncultured Geobacteraceae bacterium
AGCCCCGTATATGGCGCTGGAGTTTCCGCAGCTCCCCCTCGGCTATCGGATCACTGGATAGAAACCGGTCGGTCATGACAACCGCGCCGAGATCAAGGGAATAGAACTCTTCCACATGGTTGCCGCATGCCGTAATGATTTCGACACTCCCTCCGCCGATGTCGACCATGGCATACCGTTTTCCTGACATATCAAAGTTGGCCAGGGCGGATGCCGCCGTCAGTTCGGCCTCCTCTTCACCGGAAATAACCTTTATTTCGTGTCCCAGCTCTTTTGAAAGAGTAGCAACCAGCTCCTTGCCATTACTCGCCGTTCTAACTGCGCTGGTGGCAACCGCCTCGAAAGCTTCCACATTCATACCGGCCGCCAGTTTCCGAAACCGCTGAATGGCTGCTATCGCGCGGTCTGCGGCCTCATCAGAGATAACCCCGGTCATAGCAAGCTTCTCGCCCAGACGCACCGTGGCCTTCTCGTCATCCAGTATTTTAAACGTTCCCTCTGTACCGGCTTCCGCAATGATACAGCGTATGGAATTGGTTCCGATGTCTATTGCGGCGATGCGTGATTTCTTCATAGTTCCTCTTAGAGTATAAATGTGTAGGCAAGCGGCTTTCGCTCGATAAGCTCCGTAAAATCTTTCAGCAAAAAGGCATGTTCCGCCAGGAGGGCCGCTTCCGCACGCTTTCGTTCGGCGGAGGGGAGCGTCAGACTACAGAGCAGTTCTTCGAACATGGCGATATCGTTCATTTGTCCCAGCAAAACCTGGTATTCTTTAAGCAGCCCCAAGACATGAGTATAATTACACTCCAGAACCGGTGCGAGCGTCTCCAGAAAATAACGCCACTGTTTTATGGCGATACGCAACTCGTGGCGCGATGCGCGCTGTTCCGGCACTGTTGAAACGGCAAGCGAATGATGTATGGACATGTACTGCCTGATAGAAACTTCGGAGAAGTAGGCCAGCAGTGAAAATCTGTTCCGCTCCGTGATCAGATCCTCATTCAGCACTGCAACCATTTCCCGCACCAGCCGGTCAAGGGTGCGATGATCGAAATGCGTAAGCGCTTTGTAGACCCGTTTAAATTCTCTGCTCCTTAGTTCGGCAAGTGCTTGGCAAATCGCACTATTGTCCGGCCTGCCTGCCCGGGTGGTGAAGAAGGTCAGCCCCTCATCAATGTTTCGAAGAGCGCCCAGCAGCCGGGTGAGCTTGCGCACATCTTTCTTCAACTCAGTTCTTGAGCCTTTCGGCGCAAACGGATAGAACAGTTCCAGCGCCGCCCTGAAACGCCGTGATGCGACCCGCAAATCATGGATATCATCCGGATTCGATGATTTCAATACGCTACGTCTCGACCGGAGCAACTCCTCCCATTGAACAAAGAGGACGCCTCTGGAACGTTCCAGAATGGTTGCGGTGTCAGGCGGTAAACGTGTGGACTTTGGCGGCATCGGTCAGGACCGCGTACGAGCTGGAGCAAACGAAACTTCTTTTACATGCCTGCCGAGAAACGACCAGGCCAACAGCAATCCGCCGAGCAGCATATAGGTCAGATAATCGGTGGGCACCCCCAGCATCCAGTGTTTATGCCACGGAATCAGGTTCTGTGAAAATCGTGCCAGACCAAAGGCCGGATTAAGGACAAACCAGAGAAAGTCCTCCGCGATCCAGAAGAGCATTAATGCCGCAATGCAGCGGGCTTCCATCCGCCACGTGAAACTGCCCCGTATGACATGAGGAAGATGAAACGCCAAAAACATGACGGAGAATACCCACGCATGGTATCCGGTCATGGCCCGTCCCCCCCAGAAAATATCCAGAAGGAGGTGCTTCTCTATTCTCCACGTCGGAAGCGATGCCGCCCACCCGTTAGCCCCCTCGATCTGGATCTCTGTTTTAGCAAAGAACATACCCAATAATAGCACCCAGGACAGCAGCAACAGAATGTGGGTCATGCGAGGAAAAAAGGTTGATTTCATGAATGTTCTCCCGATGTTCGTCCGAGAACCGTATCGAGGACCGCGCGGGCGGCATCGGGCCGACCGATGAGCCGGGCATTTTCACGCAGACGGTCCAATCGATCCGGTTCGTTAAGCAGCAGTTGTACCCGCCAGGCCAAGGCATTAACATCGCACGCCTTCAGGGCAACGCCATGCTCAAGCAGAAAATCGGCATTACGCTCTTCCTGGCCGGGAATCGGCGATACGACGATCATCGGCAGCTCCATTGCCAAACATTCCGACGAAGTCAACCCGCCCGGTTTGGTGATTGCCAGGTCGCTGGCGGCCATGATCCGCTCTATCGTATTGACAAACCCGACCGGCACCAGTCGTCCGGGATGCCGCACCGCCAACGCTCTCAATTTTTTGAGCAGCTTTTCATTGCTGCCGGCCACCGCCACTATCTGAAAATCACCCTCCATGGCAAGCAGATGCTCAGCCAGTTTAGCGCTGTTTCCAAGTCCGGCTCCCCCGGACATCATCAGCAGCGTCTTGCGTGACGGATCCAACCCAAGTTCTCGGGAGCATCCAATACGTGACAAGCTCCCGGAAAACACCGGCATGATCGGGATACCGGTAACATGGATAGTCTCCTCTGGAATGCCTCTCTCGGACAGACGCCAGGCCAACTCCCCATGAGCGGCAAAATATCCGTTCATCCCCTGCTGAAGCCACAGCGCATGCACATCGTAGTCCGTCACCTGAACCCACACCGGTTTATGGAACTTCCCTTTTGCGATTCGCCGCGAAAGAAGGTGGGCCGGCAGAAAATGCGTGCAGATAACATGATCGGGCGCAATTTCTTTCAATGTGTTCTTCAGTTTGCGGGTGTTGAGGGTTTCAAGGGTACTGCGCAGACGCGAGAGAGACGAATCAATTTTTTCGCTGTCGGTCCGTTCAAAGATATATCCCCACAAGGCAGGATGTTGCTCAATCATCTTGATATAGGTTTCGGTATAGATGGTATGAAACAGCTTGGGTACCAGCTCCATGATATCGACATGCACCACTTCTACATCCGGATACCATAACTGTGCGGCTGTCTGGAGCGCCTGTGCCGCACGGACATGTCCGGAACCCGCAGATACGCTGAAGACGGCAACACGCTGGATACTACCGAAATGTTTCGTCATGATGTCAGGCGGCAAAGTGTGCATGTATGATCCATTAGTTCTCCGTGTTGCTTCTATCAAGCTGCCAGACAATTTTCTCCCGGATAGTACGGAAGAGCCGTTGCCGTCTCGATCTGAACATGCTCTTGTTCACGGACAATGTCGTTATGCTTGAATTGATGAACCGC
>CAIYZD010000849.1 GCA_903930585.1 uncultured Geobacteraceae bacterium
GATAAAAAATATGAAAAAAATATGCTTGACGATAAATAGGTAATGTGGTACCAATTTGCTTAAATTTAACACGAAGGAGGATTTATGTCCAAGTCAGCGTTCCGTTGGTCCATGACCGCCGTAGGTGAGCCCCTGGTAAGGAGCGAGTTTGATCTGGTCCAGCCGGGTGAAGGGGAAGTGACGGTTGAGGTAGCCGGCTGCGGAGTATGCCACACGGATCTGGGGTATTACTACGATGGCGTGCGTTTTAACCATGCACCGCCACTAACGCTTGGCCATGAAATCAGCGGCCGGGTAATTGCTACAAGTAAAGGGGCTGAAGCCTGGCAGGGCAAGGCTGTATTGATACCAGCCGTTATTCCGTGCGGGGTCTGCGATCTTTGTCTCTCCGGACATGGCACCATTTGCCGCCAACAGCGGATGCCGGGCAACGATATTCAGGGTGGCTTTGCTTCCCATATCACGGTGCCGGTGCAAGGTCTCTGTCCTGTTGATGAACAAAAGCTTGCTGCTGCGGGACTGGAACTGGCCGACATCTCTGTTGTCGCAGATGCCGTAACCACACCATATCAAGCCGTCGTTCAGTCGGAGGTACAACCGGGTGATCTGGCCATAGTTATCGGCATCGGCGGGGTAGGGGGGTATGCGGTTCAGGTTGCCAAGGCTTTTGGCGCCACCGTTGTGGCGATTGACGTCGATCAGGTAAAGCTTGACAACATGGCCAACTACGGCGCCGGCCTGACCATAAACTCCCGGGAGGTACAGGGGAAAGATCTGAAGAAGGCTATCCTGGCTTTTGCTAAAGAAAAAGGACTGCCTCAAACATGCTGGAAGATCTTTGAATGTTCAGGCACAGTCCCCGGCCAGGAAACCGCTTTTGGACTTTTGACCTTTGGCGCCACTCTGTCGGTAGTCGGCTTCACCATGAACAAGATTGAACTGCGTCTCTCCAATCTGATGGCCTTCCATGCAAGGGCGTTGGGCAACTGGGGTTGCCTGACCGAACTCTATCCGGCCGCTCTTGATCTGGTGCTTGACCAGAAGATCGCCCTGGCCCCTTTTATCGAGAAGCATCCGCTTGACAACATTACTCAGGTTTTTACCGACGCCCATGAGCACAAGCTTACCCGTCGCGCTATCCTGGTTCCCAATCCCTAAGGAGAAAAGACAATGAGTGAAACTCCTCTTAAAGTATCGCTGGAGCGTGAGGGTCAACTGCTCTGTCTGACTTTGGCCCGCCCTAAAGCCAACATTGTGGATGCCGCCATGATCGCGTCTCTGCGAACGGCACTCACCGAATATCTGCCGCAACCGAAACTCAGGGCGGTACTGCTGGCGGCAGAAGGTCCGCACTTCAGTTTCGGCGCCAGTGTGGATGAGCATATGCCCGAGTTGTGCGCCGGAATGCTCAAGTCGCTACACGCATTAGTGCTGCAACTGGTCGCAAGCCCGGTACCCGTTCTTGTTGCCGTAAAAGGGCAATGTCTGGGCGGAGGGCTGGAAGTTGTTCTGTCCGGTAATCTGATCTTTGCTGCTCCAGGAGCCATGCTGGGACAGCCTGAAATCAAGTTGGGGATATATGCGCCGGCCGCCTCCTGTCTGCTTCCGGAGCGGATCGGTCAAGCCCAGGCCGAGGATATTCTCTTCTCGGGGCGCAGTCTCACCGCCGAAGAGGCACTGCGGATTGGTCTGCTGACGGCGGTTGCAGAAGATCCGGACCAGGCCGCGCTGGCCTATTTTGATCAGTATCTGGCTCCGTTGAGCGCCAGTGCGATCCGGTTTGCGGTTCGGGCAGCGCGCACCGATCTTGTAAAGAGGATTGCTGCAAGAATTGCTGATGTGGAAAAGTTGTACCTTGAAGAACTGATGGCAACCCATGATGCCGTTGAAGGACTTACTTCTTTCGTCGCCAAGCGTCCGGCTGTATGGCAGGATCGTTAAAATCAACAACAACGTAACTCAAATTCAAGCAGCGTACAAAAAAAGGAGGATTACATGGAACTCAAGGGAAAAAATGCAATTGTAACCGGTGCGAGTCTCGGGATTGGCAGCGCCATCGCCCTGGATCTGGCAAAGAACGGCGCCAACGTCGCCATCAACTATCGTAAACACAGCGAAGAGGCAAATGCCATCTGTGACCAGATCAAAGCGCTGGGGCAGAAAGCCATTGCAATCAAGGCCGACGTTGCGAACTTCACCGACGCCCAGGCGATGGTGGACAAAGTGGTAGCTGAATTCGGCAGTGTCGACATTCTGGTAAACAACGCCGGCGTCAACCGCGACTCGGTTATCTGGAAAATGACTGAAGAACAGTGGGACGATTGTCTCGCCATCAACCTGAAAGGGTATTTCAACTACTGCCGCGCTGTTGCACCTTTGATGAAGGAGCAGGGGAGCGGTAAAATCGTCAACGTTACCTCCATCAACGGCATGCGCGGCAAGTTCGGCCAGACGAACTACTCCGCGGCAAAAGCCGGTATTATCGGCCTCACCAAGGCTCTTGCCCGTGAACTGGCAAAATCAAATGTCAACTGCAACGCTATTGCCCCCGGCCTGATCGAGACCGAGATGATGAAGGCCCTGCCGGAAGATGTTAAACAGAAATCCCTGGCCGACATCGTACTGGGCCGCATGGGTCAGCCGGAAGAAGTAGCCTGGCTGGTAACCTTCCTCTGCACCGAAAAATCACGCCATATCACCGGCGAATGCATCAAGGTAGACGGCGGTCAGTACATTTAATCAAACAAAGTTCTCTCACTTTTATGGAGGTTCCAATGCGTGAAGCAGTAATTATCGATGCTGTAAGAACACCGGTCGGAAAATTCGGCGGTGCGTTGAAAAGTGTTCGTTCCGACGATCTGGCGGCACACTGTATTTCCGAACTTGTTAAGCGTAACAACCTCGACGCGAGCCTGATCGAGGACGTGATCCTCGGCTGTACCAACGGGGCTGGCGAAGACAATCGTAACGTCGGTCGCATGGCGGCACTGTTGGCCGGACTGCCATATTCGGTCGCCGGTCAGACAATCAACCGACTCTGCGCCTCCGGTCTGAACGCCGTGAATAGCGCCGCTCAGGCCATCAAGGTCGGCGAAGGCGACATCATCATCGCCGGCGGCACCGAGTCCATGACCCGCGCACCTTTCGTCATGGCCAAAGCCGAATCGGCATTTTCCCGTGACATAAAAGTATTCGACACGGTAATTGGGTGGCGTTTCACCAACCCCAAAATGACCGAAGCATACGCCAAGGAAGGTATGGGCGAGACCGCCGAAAACGTCGCGGTACGGTATGGCCTCACCCGTCTTGAGCAGGACGAATTTGCCGTAGCTACCCAGCACAAATGGGCCGCAGCCGATGCTGCCGGTAAGTTCAAGGACGAAATCGTACCGGTCATATTACCACAGAAAAAAGGGGATCCGATCATCGTTGACCGTGACGAATTTCCGCGTGGCGATGTTACCCTGGAGCAACTGGCCAAACTGCCTGCCGCATTCAAGAAAGACGGTACCGTAACCGCCGGAAACTCCAGCGGTATCAACGACGGCGCCGCTGCAGTACTGCTGATGGAAGCCGAAACAGCCAAACGTTTGGGCTACAAACCGCTCGTACGAATTGTCGCCAGTGCCGTTGCCGGCTGTGATCCCTCATACATGGGGCTTGGTCCTATCCCGGCTGTTCAGAAGGTGCTTCAGCGTGCCGGACTCAAGATCGAGGATATTGACCTTTTCGAACTGAACGAAGCATTTGCCGCCCAATCCATCCCGTGCATTCGCGAGCTTGGTATTGATCCGGCTAAGGTAAACGTCAACGGCGGTTCGATTGCGATCGGTCACCCGCTCGGTTCCACCGGCGCCCGTATCACAGCAACGCTGGTTCATGAAATGAAACGTCGCGGTTCGCGCTACGGCCTCGTGTCGTTGTGCATCGGCGTTGGCCAGGGCATTGCAACAATCTTTGAGAGAGTGTAAACAAAAGATGGGAGGTGTCATGGCGTGCCCATGGCACCTCCCATTTTTTTTGGGAACAAATAATGGCTGATGATCGTTCCGGATGTTCGATGGATCGTTGTCCGACCATTCCCCAAGATATCATAGATGTTCATATGCACTGTTTTACCGGGCGACTGCATGCGGATGCCGTAGCTCGTGACCTCGAAAAATTACGCAGAAGTGGCCTTCGAAATATCGTCGTAGCCGGAACGGTTAATACCCACCTGGATGCGGGCGCCATGCTGAGTCTTATTGGCGACTTTGTTGAAAATCGTGGTGACCCCAATTATAACGAAGAAGAGAATCTCCTTGAATTCTCACGGGTATCAGCTCCCTTTATTCTCCCTTTCGTAGACACCCGGAGCTTGTGGGGTGACGTCTCGACTGTTCTGACCGGCTACATCAATCAGGGATTCAAAGGTATCAAAGGTATTTATCTTCCTGACGAAGAAAACGATATTGGCGCCAGAGGCGTTCCTGAAGTCCTCGGAATATCTTTGCAACAGTACGTTAAGAGGGAATGGGAGATTTTATCCTTTGCCCATGCCCATGATCTTCCGGTGTTGTATCACATGGACTCCAGGAAACACGGAAATGTGATGGCAGCGATTCTGGACGATTTTCCCGCACTAAGGATAAATTTTGCTCACTTGGGGATTGGACGCAAGACGCTTGCTCCCATGCTCGACCGATTTCCGAATGTCTTTACCGATATTGCGAATCTGCTCCCCCATATGAAAAATAATCCTGCAAGCTACCGTGATTTTATCATGCACTACCCGGATCGGGTCTGCTTTGCCTCTGACGCTTTTCTCTATCAGCCTGAGAAGGTTTTGGACTATGTGGGCATGGTAAAGGAACTGAATTTGCCGGAGGAAACGCAGGCACAGGTGTTTAACGGCAATCCTGCACGGTACTTGGGGAATGCCCTGCCAGGTTGATGATAGCGCCTGACTTCCAGGAGGAAACATGAAATTTACCGGGACAGATTCCTATATCGCCACTGATGATCTGATGCTGGCGGTCAATTCAGCCATGGTTCTGGGCCGTCCCCTGCTGGTCAAGGGGGAACCGGGCACCGGCAAAACCATGCTTGCCGAAGAGGTCGCGAGGGCGCTTGGCAAGCCGCTCTTCCAGTGGCACATAAAATCGACCACCAAGGCTCAACAGGGGCTTTACGAGTATGATGCGGTTTCTCGCCTGCGCGATTCCCAGCTTGGAGACCCGCGAGTTCACGATATCGCCAACTATATTGTCAAGGGCAAACTGTGGGAGGCTTTTGAGGCGGATTGCCAGACCGTGCTGCTGATCGATGAAGTTGACAAGGCTGATATCGAGTTTCCCAACGATCTCCTGCGCGAACTGGACCGGATGGAGTTCTATGTCTACGAGACGCAGCAACTGGTGCAGGCGAAAAACCGTCCCATTATCATCATTACCAGCAACAACGAAAAAGAACTTCCCGACGCCTTCTTGCGCCGCTGTTTCTTTCACTATATCCGCTTCCCCGACCGGGAAACACTGGAGCAGATCGTCAACGTACATTATCCGGATATCAAAGCGACATTGATGAAAGAGGCTTTAGAACTGTTTTTGGGGGTGCGGGATACCCCGGGATTGAAGAAAAAACCCTCTACCTCCGAGCTGCTGGACTGGTTGAAAATTCTGTCTGCAGAGCAGATTTCCGTCGAAGCCTTGAATAGCAGCCGGAGAGAACGACAGATCCCACCGCTGCATGGAGCACTCATCAAGAACGAACAGGACGTGCAACTCTTTCGATATCCGACCCGGCGTACAGGTTCCGGTTACTAGTCGACCCATGCTGATCGATTTTTTCCTCCGTCTGAAGGAGGCCAAGATTCCCGTCACTCTCATGGAGTTTCTCACCCTTCTTGAGGCTCTGGAGCAACGGCTGACATTCGGCAATGTGGATGAGTTCTACTATCTGGCCCGGCTCTGTCTGGTAAAGGACGAAAGTCATTTTGATAAATTCGACCGGGTTTTTCTGGAATACTTTCATGGTGTAAACAACCTGGCGGCAGAGCTTGATGGGGAAATCCCGGAGGAGTGGCTGCGCAAGCTGGCGGAACGGTTTCTGTCCGAAGAGGAAAAGCAGCAGATCAAAGCCCTCGGCGGTCTGGACAAATTGCTTGAGACCCTGAAGAAACGCTTGGAGGAGCAAAAGGAGCGGCATCAGGGGGGGAGCAAGTGGATAGGGACCGGGGGGACTTCACCCTTTGGCGCCTATGGCTACAATCCGGAAGGTATCCGGATTGGGCAGGCGGAATCACGTCACCACAGGGCCGTAAAGGTGTGGGAAAAGCGCGAGTTCAGGGACCTGGATCCATCTGTCGAACTTGGCACGCGCAACCTCAAGGTTGCCTTGCGCCGTTTACGCAATTTTGCCCGGGAAGGGGCGCAGACGGAACTGGATCTGCCGGGGACGATTCGAGCAACCGCCGGTAATGCCGGATATCTGGATCTTAAGATGGTGCCGGAACGGCATAACAAGGTTAAAGTACTGTTGTTTCTGGATGTTGGCGGTTCCATGGACCCCCATGTGGAGGTTTGTCGGCAGCTTTTTTCCGCAGCTCGCAGTGAATTTAAACATCTTGAATATTTCTATTTTCACAACTTTATCTATGAACGGGTCTGGCGCGAGAACAGTCGCCGCTGGAACGTGCATCTTCCCACGGAAGACGTGATCCACCAGTTTGGCTCCGACTACAAGTTGATCATTGTCGGCGACGCCACCATGAGCCCATACGAGATACTAACTGCCGGTGGCAGCGTGGAACATCAAAATGCCGAACCAGGTGCGGTGTGGCTCAAGCGACTTCTGGACCAGTACCATGATGCTGTCTGGCTTAATCCGGAGCCGCAGGCCGAGTGGGACTATACCGATTCGGTCAGGATTACCGCAAAGATGATGACAAACCGGATGTATCCCCTGAATCTGGATGGCCTGGACCGTGCGATCCGCTATTTGAGCAAATGATCACCACCATGAAAGTAGCTATATGAACAAGACCAACTACATCATTCAGGCTGTATCCCATGCCCTCGACCTGCTGGAGCAGTTTCAGCAGGGTGACACCGAATTCGGTATCACCGAGCTGAGCAACCGGCTCAAACTGCAGAAGAACAACGTATTCCGCTTGCTTGCCACACTCAAGTCCCGGCATTACATCGACGTGAACACTTCAACCGGCAAGTACCGTTTGGGACTTAAGACCCGCGAGTTGGGCCAGGCCGCCATCCAGCAGACCAATTTTATCAATCTCGCGCGACCGGTACTGCAAAGCCTCAAGGAACAGTCGGGAGAAACCTGCTATTTTTCGGTAATCAGGAATGCCCATACCTATTACCTGGATGGCATCGAAACCGACCTGCCGGTGCGGGTGGTTCATCGCATCGGCAGTCGCCGTCCCCTGCACTGTACTGCGGCGGGCAAGGTGCACCTGGCGCATATGTCGCCCGATGAGCTGAACCGTTTTTTCAGCTCCGGCGAACTGGTGCGGTTCACCGCTCGTACCACTACCAACAAGATTACGTTGCAAGGCGAATTGGCAATGATTGCAGCTCAGGGTTATTCCGTCGAAGATCAGGAACACGACAGCGGGGTTATCGAGTTGGCGGCGCCAGTTTTTGATCGCAGTGGTTCCATCGTCGGCGCACTCAGTATTTCCGCTCCGACCATGCGGGTGACCGGCAGTCGTCTGGCCCGTGAACTGGTCCCCCTGGTTTGTCGCGAAGCGACCGGTCTGTCCGGCAGAATCTGCTTGGGGAACTTTGATTCCGAGTCTGACACTACCGCCTTCCAACCGCGAGAGACAACGGGCGGAAGCCGCAAGCTCCCGGTCCGGCCTCATATGCCGCGCAGGACAAAGAGTGTTGCTGAACCATGTCAAACACGGTAGACTGTACCCTAAAAACGTAAGGAGGCATCATTGATCATTTCCAACGTTAAACCCGAGGGGGAATTGCTTCTCCGGACATCGCCGATGACGGGCGACACAAATGCGAACGGCGACATCTTCGGAGGGTGGATCATGTCGCAGATGGACATTGCCGGCGGCATGCTGGCAATAGAAATTACCGGCGGTCGTACCGTAACCATTGCGGTGGATGCCATGAAGTTCATCAAACCCGTAAAAGTCGGAGACGTTGTCTGTTGCTACGGAAAAGTTACCAGGATTGGAAACACATCCATTAGCATCAAGCTGGAGGTTTGGGTGAAACCCTGTTTACGGGAAATTGATAAAGAAAACGAATTCTTTATAGTTACAGAAGCTTCGTTCACGTATGTGGCTGTTGATCATGAAGGACATAAACGACCGTTCCAAAAACCTGCTCAGAAAATAGCCGCTTGAATATGTAACAAAACCGAAGTTTAGAAGGAACACCATGTCAGTATCAACGATAGAAGCGGCAATAGAGGATATCCGCCAGGGCAGGATGGTCATACTGGTTGACGATGAAGATCGTGAAAATGAAGGCGACCTGACCATGGCAGCTCAGATGGCCACACCGGAAGCTATCAATTTTATGGCCAAACATGGCCGCGGCCTTATCTGCCTGACCTTGACTCAAGAGAAATGTGAGGAACTCGGCTTGCGGCCGATGGTGCGTGACAATACATCTCCATTTGAAACAGCCTTCACCGTTTCGATAGAAGCAAAAAGAGGCGTCACTACCGGTATATCCGCGGCTGATCGCTCCCATACTATCCTGACGGCAGTGGCAGACGCTGCCGGCGCCGGCGATCTGGTCAGTCCCGGCCACATATTTCCGCTGCGAGCCAAGCCTGGCGGGGTACTGGCTCGTACCGGGCAGACGGAAGGTTCTGTCGATCTGGCTCGATTGGCAGGGTTAAAACCTGCCGGCATTATTTGCGAAATTATGAATGACGATGGCACGATGGCCCGCATGCCGGAACTGAAAACGTTTGCTAAAATTCACGGAATAAAGATTTGTACCATTGCCGATCTCATTGCTTACCGTCTTAAAAACGAAATTCTGGTGCGTAAAGTTGCAGAGGCACTGCTTCCATCCCGCTATGGTGGCGATTGGAGGGCGATCGCCTTTGATAATGATATCGATAAGCTTGATCATCTGGCATTGGTCAAGGGTGAAATTAATTCGGAGGAACCGGTTCTGGTACGGGTGCACTCGGAATGTCTGACCGGAGATGTCCTTGGCAGTCTGAGATGTGACTGTGGTGAACAGTTGCACCGGTCCATGGCAATGATTGAACGGGAAGGTACCGGCGTTATCATATATATGCGCCAGGAAGGTCGTGGTATTGGGCTTGTCAACAAACTCAAGGCGTATGAACTTCAAGATAAGGGACTTGATACCGTTGAGGCAAATCTGGAACTGGGGTTCAAGGCTGATATGCGCGATTACGGCATCGGCGCCCAGATTCTTTTGTCGCTCGGTATTCACAAGATGTGTCTGATGACCAATAATCCGAAAAAGCTGATCGGCTTGCAAGGATACGGCATTGACATCGTGGAACGGGTTGCTATTGAAGCGGTTGCCACCCTGTCCAACCAGGATTATCTGAAGACAAAACGTGATAAAATGGGGCATCTGCTGGAGAACCTGTAACAAGGGGGATGTTCATTGTATATTAAAAAAGGCGACCGCCAGGTCGCCTTTTTTAATATATCCATTTCAGTCAACACATCAGTGGCGCGATATTTCCTCCAGATTACTGGCAATCACGGTAGCCGTTGCCGCCTGCTCCTCGGATGCCGTTGCAATCTGCGCGATCATGTTCTTAATCTCTTCAATCGACTGAACAATGGAGTTCAGCGATTCTTCCGCCTTGTGGGAAAGCGCTTCTCCTTTTTCCGCCTCGGCCTTGCCCCGTTCAATTGAATCGACTGCCAGTTTGGTGCCGTTCTGAATTTCGGTGACCATGGAGCTGATCTGCTTGGTTGAGGTCATAGTCCGCTCGGCCAAACGGCGTACTTCGTCTGCGACGACGGCAAAACCACGGCCCATTTCTCCGGCCCGGGCGGCTTCGATGGCTGCATTCAGGGCCAGCAGGTTGGTCTGGTCGGCAATTTCGTTGATGACATTAACAAACTCGCCGATCTTTTCCGATGTTGCTCCCAGGTTGCCGACAATTGTTGCTGACGATCTGACAACTTCGGCGACCTTTTGCATCTCGTGAACCGCCTGATTGACAACTTTCTGCCCTTCATAGGCGTTGACGGACACCTGCGAGGCGGAATCCGCGGCGTTACTGGTGTTACCGGCAACCTCGTTAACCGTCATGCTCATCTCTTCCATGGCGGTAGCGATCTGGTGGACCCGCTCCTCAAGATAATTCTTCCGTTCGATCTCTTTGTACTGTTGTTCTTTAACCAGTTTTTCGGAGGTAATATCACTCCAACACGCCATAAAACAGATTACTTTGCTGCTATCGCTGCTGTCCCAGATCGGGTAGGCGGTTGTTTTTAACGTAATGGAGCCTATCGGAATTTCGGCACTGTGCGGCAGATCTGTGCGCGGGTTTGAAAAGAGTCGTTTCACACGCCCCGGATCTTTATGGAACTGGTGGATTGAATTGTTAAAGGCATTGCCGACGTCGTGTCCCCTGAGGCCGGCATTTAACTCGGAACGGTGCCGTTGCATCATCTCTTTCGCCCGCGTATTCATGTAGAATATTTTGTTTTCAGGGGTGGCATCGCAGAGGAGAACAATATTGTCGACGTTATCAATCATTTGCATCAGTTTACTGATTTCGGCATTCTTTTCGATCAATTCTACTTTGTTACCGCCTCCAAAAAAAACCATGGGTACTCTCCTCATCAATTAATTGAAAATTGATCCACCATATCATACCTTTCTGCACCTGCATATGGTTAATTGTTGCCCTGCTTCGCATCAGGAATGCAAGATTCGGAGAATTTCCGGTGAATTTTTTGTATTCCCGGCAGAATAGCTAAAAAATGTTTCACCAGTTGCGGATCGAAATGCAGTTCACTCTGCTTCCTGATCTCCTCGACAGCCGCATCTATGGTCCAGGCTGCTTTATAGGGACGTACGGAGGTGAGGGCGTCAAACACATCTGTGATGGCGGCAATTCGCCCCTCCAGAGGGATTGCATCTCCGGCCAGTTTGCCGGGATACCCGCTGCCGTCCCATTTTTCGTGGTGAGTCAGGGCTATGATCCGGGCTGTCTCAAGAAGTTCATTGTTCGATCCGCCTAAAATATCGGCGCCGATGAGGGTATGTGTCTCCACTATCGTCCGTTCCTCCGGCGTCAATCGTCCCGGTTTCAACAAGATAGTGTCGGAAATGCCGATTTTGCCCAGATCATGCATGGGGCTGGCGTATAACATAAGATCGCACTTCTCCGTGCTCCACCCGATCTGCCGGGCCAACAGGGCGGCGCTGTGGCTCATACGGAGAATATGCCTCCCGGTTTCATTGTCGCGATACTCGGAGGCGCGCCCCAGACGTTGTACGATTTCCAAACGTGATTGGAGCAGTTCGGAGGTGCGTTCACGTACCAACTCCTCCAGAAGCCCTTTCTGGTCGAATGTGAGCCGAAGAGCCAGATGGGCATCGAGCAGGTTTCTGACTCTGGCCAACAGCTCATACCGGTTAAAGGGTTTGCTGAGAAAATCACGGGCGCCTTCACTCAGAGCCCGCATCATAAATTCTTTCCCGGCCTGGGCGGTAAGAACCAGAATGGGGGGGAGCAGCGGGTCACCAAGCTCTCTCAGTTGCGCCATGACCTGATAACCATCCAGATGCGGCATATTGATGTCCAGCAGAATCAGATCGGTCGGTTCGGCGCAGTACGCTTCACGTACCAGACGTGAATCAGCCACGGAAACCAGGTTTGTATATCCTTCGGCGCGCAGCATTTTATCCAGCAGCTTCAGGTTGACCGGTTCGTCGTCAACAATGAGAATCCTGCTGTTAAGGGCGGTTTTAACCGGTGTGATCATTCATTCCCCTCCCGCTCGTCCAGCAGTGCATTAATTACTGCGACGAACCGTTGCAGGTTGATCGGTTTGGTCAGATAACCATCAAAACCGGCCTTGTTTATCCGCAGTACCTGATCCGGCATGGCGTTTGCCGTAACTGCCACCACCGGAATGGAACATGTTTTCGCACTTATTCGCAGGCAGTCAAGAGCTTCGAAACCGTCCATGCCGGGGAGGTTAATATCCATCAGGATCAGATCGGGGAGGGATGACGTTGCCATTTCCATCCCCGTTTCTGCGGATTCGGCCATGAGCAGGTTTATTCCGCCCAGGCCGGACATGATTTTTTTCACCAGCCGCATATTGGCCGGATTGTCTTCAATATACAGCACCTGGCGTTCTCCTGGCAGTGGAACGGGCAGCGGCACTGTTTGCGCATCAGGAGAGGTTTCCAAGGATCCTCTCTGATGATCGATTTCAGCGTGACGGCTGTTCTTGCCGGTCATGGTGTCCGGGCTCCTTTCGGTTCAGCGGCTCGGGGCAATTCCAGCCAGAAATCGCTCCCCTCACCGGGCGTGCTGGCAGCTCCCACGTGTCCCCCCATCGTCTCGATCAACCGCTTGGTAATGGCAAGTCCGATTCCGGTTCCCTCCACTTCGCCAAGTTCCTGCCCCAAACGGTGAAACGGCTGAAACAGCTCCGATAAACGTTCCGGTGCTATACCGGCGCCGGTGTCGTGGACATGGATGCGGAGGGAATGCTCGTCCGGCAACTCATATTCCAGACGTATCTGTCCATCTAGACTGTTATATTTAACGGCGTTGCTGAGCAGGTTGACAATGGCCTGCTTCAGACGGGTCCGATCGGCGTGCAGCGTGTATCCCGAACCAGCCGGGAGAGCGAAACATATTCCGCGGCTCGCCGCCAACGGGGTGGTCAGGGAGAGACATTCATCCAATAGGTCGTCCAGAACAATCGGTCCAGGCGCAAGGTCCATTTTGCCGGATTCGATTTTTGCCAGATCCAGAACCTCATTTACCAGATCCAGGAGGTGATGTCCCGCATTCGTTATCTCCAGCGCCGAATCGAGCTGGTCCGGGTTTAGCGCCGGATCTGCTTCCAAAAGTTGGCCAAATCCCAGAATGGCATTCAGTGGGGTACGAAGTTCATGGCTCATGTTGGAGAGAAACAATGATTTCGCCTGACTGGCCGCCTGCGCTTCGTCACGAGCGGCGATCAGTCCTGCCTCCATGCCCTTGCGCTGGGTCAGATCGCGAAAAACAGCCACAGCTCCCCACCCGCCATCCCCGGAACCGAGCGGGCTTACGGAAAGGCTGACCGGTAGCCGATTACCATTTTTGCAGAACAGGATATTGTCATCCGTTTTGCGGGGGATTCCGTCCTTCAGGGTAATGCAGACCGGACATTCATCTTCCGAGGTTCTGAAACCGGGATTGGTGGAACAATAGAAAAGCAGGTGGGAATCTTTTCCCAGCATGTCATCTTGTTCATATCCGAGCATGGCCAGAGCAGCCGGGTTTGCAAAGGTGCAGATGCCGTGACGATCCACACCGAAAACCCCTTCACCCAGCGCTTCTAGCAGAGACTGGGTCCGTCCCAGTTCCAGTGTGAGGCGCTCGTGGGCCTGTTTGAGTTGCGTGATGTCGGTGCGGATCGAGATGTAGCGCCAGGGAAGTCCGTTTTCATTAAGAATCGGCACGATGGTCGCTTCGACCCAATAATGACTGCCATCCTTCTTGCGGTTGCAGACGGTTCCCTGCCAGACATTGCCACGCGTGATAGCGAACCACATATCCCGGTACAGGGAGTCGGGATGGATGCCTGATTTGATAATACGGTGGTTCCTGCCAATCAGCTCTTCTCGGGTGTAGCCGCAGATGGAACAGAACTTGTCATTAACCTCGACAATGGCGCCATACTCGTCGGTTGCGCTGACAATGGCGTGCTGGTTGATGGCATGGCGCAACTGGTCGTACCGACTGGTGTCGAGCGGCAGGTCACAGAGTTGGGAGTCTTGGGGTATCCCGATTATATCGTCATTCATAACAGAGTTTATACACGTCCTGTACGATTACAGCAATAGTATCGATGGTCAGCGCGCCACATCAAAATAGCGTCCCTCGGGGTGATGAAACACAAGGGCCGAGACACTGGCCTCGGGATCCATCATATCTCCTTCGGTCAGCTGTACCCCGATCTTTTCCGGCTTGAGGAGTTGAAACAGTTTCTGTTGATCCGTCAAGTCCGGACAGGCCGGATAACCGAATGAAACCCGGATACCACGGTAACCGGCGTTAAAGAGCTGTTTCATGCCGAGGTCCGGGTCATCTATGATCCCCCAGGAGGTGCGGATGCGTTTGTGCAGGAATTCTGCCGTGGCCTCGGCCGCCTCCAGCGCCAGAGCCTGAAGCAGGTGGGAATCCAGATACTCTCCGGCGGCTTTCATCGATTCTGCCTTCTCCCGGATACCGCTGCCGCAGCTGACCACGAACAGAGCCAGGTTGTCCTGCTCGCCGCAGCCGAGCGGTCGGATGAAATCGGCAACACAAAGCCGCTCTCCACCGGATTGCCGTGGGAAACTGAAACGCATCAGCTCGCTCCCGGATCCGGCCGGATCAAACAGGATCAGATCGTCACCATCCGAATGCGCCGAGTAGAACCGGTACAAGGCCTGGGGACGGAGCAGCTCTTCCCGTGCAGCCCGCTCCAGCATACGCTCCACCGCTTCATGCAGCTTGAGCGCCTTGCCATCTCCGGCAGCCAGCAGCTTTTCCACCGATCCGCTCAACCCCAGATGCTTGGTATAGAGCATCTGGCGGTTCAGGTAAGGTTCAATCCGGGACAGGGGAATATTCCTGATCAGATGGGGGTCATAATCGGGAGCAGACGGGATTTCCGCGTCACTGCGGAGTGCTGACCGTCCGGTAGACTCCTGAGAGGCAACAGAAACCGTCGCCTTGGCCCGGCGGGCTTCAGTGGCATCTTTTTGGCGTTGGGTCAACTCTTCCAGCAGTGCCCCCCGCTCAACCGGGTTTGATAACCGGTTCGATAGCTCAAGTCCGGACATGGCATCCTTGGCGTACAGCACCGGACCGCCGTATTCCGGAGCGATGCGGGTATCGGCAAACATACGCGACAGGGCCGCCCCTCCCACCATCAGCGGTACGCTGATACCGGCTGTTTTCAGGTCTGCAGCCGTGACCACCATCTGCAGGGCGCTCTTGACGAGAAGACCGGAGAGGCCGATGAAATCGGGTTGTTCCCGTCTGGCCGCCTCGATCAGGGCATCCGGTCCGACTTTGATCCCCAGGTTGATTACCTGGAAACCGTTGTTTGACAGAATAATCTCCACCAGGTTCTTGCCGATATCATGCACATCACCCTTAACCGTTGCCAACAGCAGTTTTCCCTTGCAGGAGGTTTCATTTTTTTCCAGATGCGGCTCCAGATGCGCGACCGCCGCTTTCATCGCTTCGGCCGATTGCAGTACTTCGGCTACGATCAGCTGGTTATCGTTAAACAATCTGCCCACTTCGGCCATCCCTGCCATGAGCGGTCCGTTGATGATCTCCAGTGGCCGGTCACCGCGTGCCAGAACGGCATCCAGATCGTTGCTCAAGCCGTTCTTGGTTCCTTCGATGATATATCGCGGCAGACGCTGGTCCAGCGATAGTCCCGAAGTAGTAGTTGTCGAGACCGGTTTCTTGTCCCGAAAAGCGGCGGCAAAGGCGGCCACGGGGTCATCACCGCGCCAGAAGATCAGATTTTCCGCGAGGGTGCGCTCCTGTTCGGAGATCGAGGCGTACCGTTCCAGCTTTTCGGTGTTGACGATAGCATAGGTCAGGCCGGCTTTGACGCAGTGGTACAGGAACACCGCATTCAGTACTTCGCGTCCCGCCGGTGGGAGGCCGAAGGAAACATTGGATATCCCCAAAATAGTGCTGCAATCGGGGAACGCTTCGGCAATCAGCCGCACTCCTTCGATGGTTTCCAGGCCGGAACCGATATAGTTTGCATCGCCGCTCCCGACCGGAAACACGAGCGGGTCAAAGATAAGATCTTCCGGCCGCAATCCGCATCCGTGTACCAGCAGGTCATAGGAGCGCCGAGCAATCGCCAGTTTCCGTTCACGGGTGACCGCCATGCCGTGCTGCGGGTCTTCGTCGATGCAGCCGACGACCACTGCACCTCCATAGCGCTGCAACAGGGGGGATATGGCGGCAAAACGCCCCTCGCCATCCTCAAGTTGATGGAGTTGAGAATACATTTTCCCTGCAGCCGTTGCAGTGCCAGCTCCGTTACAGCGGTGTCAGTGGTATCGATCATGATCGGCGCCCGCACTTTGCGCGGGAGAAAGGTCAGCATCCGTGTCATGTCTTCCGTCTCGTCCCGGTCCGGGTTGGCCACGCAGATGTCAATCACCTGGGCTCCGCTTTTGACCTGATCACGGGCGATTTCTGCCCCCTCCTCGAATTTTTCGGCGACAATCAGGTTTTTGAATCTGCGTGAACCGATTACATTCGTGCGTTCTCCCACCAGAACCGGCCTCATTTCGTCTTCAATACGAAGCGCTTCGATTCCGGAAATGGCCCGGCGTCGAACGGTCGTGGGACGGCGTGGCGGCTTGCCGGAGACCATTTGGGCGATGGCGGCGATGTGGGCGGGTGTGGTGCCGCAGCAACCGCCAACGATGTTGAGCCACCCTTCGTCAACGAAGCGGGATAGCTTGGCTGCCAGGGAAGCGGGGGTTTCTGCATAGATGCCGTTTTCGTCAGGAAGTCCGGCGTTGGGATACACGGAAACATGGCAACAGGCAAGTTCCGACAACGTCCGCAGGTGGTCGGTCATGAATTCCGGTCCGGTGGCACAGTTCAGGCCGATACTGATCAGGCCGAGACTCTGTTCCAGGTGTGCAATGCTGGTGTAGAGCGCCTCAACCCCCTGTCCGGCAAGCATGGTTCCGGTCGGCTCGATGGTGCCCGAGATCATGAGCGGCACCCGGCGACCACACTCCTCGAATGCCAGCCGGATTCCTTCGGCGGCCGCTTTCAGGTTCAAGGTGTCCTGCGCAGTCTCCAACAGCAGCAGGTCCGCGCCGCCGGCCAGAAGCCCGAGGGTTTGTCCGCGAAAGGCCTCGGCCAGCTGGGTAAAGGTAACTCCGCCGGTCACCGAGATGGTACGTGTGGTGGGCCCCATGGAGCCCGCCACCCAGCGCGGTTTGTCCGGGGTGGTAAAGGCATCGCATGCCCGGCGGGCGATCAGGACGGCCTGGCGGTTCAGTTCAAAGACATGGTCCTGCAAACCGTATTCCGCCAGTACTATATCGGTTGCGCCAAAGGAGTTGGACTCGACAATGTCCGCCCCGGCGGCCAGATAGGCCCGGTGGACGTCTTCGATCACATCGGGGCGGGTTATGACCAGATACTCGTTGCACCCCTCGTATTCCGCTCCTCCAAAGTCATCGGCGGTGAGATGCCGTTCCTGGAGCTGGGTGCCCATGGCGCCATCGATTACCAGTATACGCCCGGAGAGGGCGTCAGAAATGGTTTGATTCATAGGTGTAATATCCTTTAACGGGGAAACAGGATCTAACATATCCGGAACAGTATACTTGATCTTGGCGTGTCGGCAATAAGAAAAGTATGCGTCATGTCGATAATCCAAACAGAGTTGTCAACCTGATGTTTATGTCTGGTTGACAACTGGCCTCTGCATGTGCTATCGAGAGAATTGGAGGTAGCAAATGACACTACGAAATTATATACAGACAATGGCTGATACCGTACTGGCAGGGGGCGCGATTGGCGCTGAAGAGGCGTTGAGGCTTTCGGAGGCGAGCGGCTCCGACCGATACCTGCTGTTTGCCGAGGCGGCGCGAATTCGTGATCAGCGTGTCGGCGCAACGGTTCATCTATGCTCGATCATCAATGCCAAATCGGGGCGTTGTGCCGAAAATTGCGCCTTCTGTGCCCAGTCGGCCCACCATGATACCGGCGTTTCGGTGTACCCGCTGGTAGATGAGGACGAAATCGTCCGGTGCGCTGCCCTGGCGGAACAGAATGGCGCCGGCTGCTATGGCATTGTTACCAGCGGAACCCGGATCAATAAAGCCGAAGAGCTTGATCGGGTCTGCCGGGCAGTTGGTCGGATCAAGGCGGAAACCGGAATTTCTCCCTCCTGTTCGCTCGGAATTCTGGATGAGGAGACGGCTCTGCGTCTAAAAGACGCCGGTATGGAAACGTATCACCATAATCTTGAAACAGCCCGCAGCTTCTTTCCGGCTATCTGTTCGACCCACGACTATGAAGACGATGTGGCAACGATCCGCGCCGCCAAAGCGGTCGGGTTGCGGGTCTGCTGCGGCGGTATATTCGGTCTGGGAGAAACATTTGCCCAGCGGATTGAGATGGCGCTGACACTGCGCGAACTGAACGTCGATTCGATTCCGCTCAACTTCCTGAATCCGGTGGCCGGAACACGCCTTGAGAGCGCCGACAACCTTACTCCGCTGGAATGTCTGACCATCATTGCCGTCTATCGTTTCCTTTTGCCGGACAAGCGGCTGTCGGTATGCGGCGGGCGTGAAAAGAATCTCCGCGAACTGCAGTCCTGGATGTTTATGGCGGGAGCCAACGGTACGATGACCGGCAATTATTTGACCACTCCCGGTCGCCCCCCCGAGCTTGACCGGCAGATGCTGAAAGATCTTGAACTGCCGGTTGAAGGGTGTTGCGGAGCCGAGCAGTGACGATGCGGCGTGGAATCTTTGTTACCGGTACCGACACCGGAGTTGGAAAAACCATCGTTGCGGCGACTATTGCCCGGCTGCTCAAGATAAACGGCGTTTCGGTCGGCGTGATGAAGCCGGTTACCAGCGGCTGCCATGAGGAGAATGGCCGGCTGGTTTCGGAAGATGCCCGGTTGCTCTGTCAGGCGGTCGGCATTGAGGTTTCGGAGGATATTGCTCCGTACCGTCTTCGCGAAGCGGTGGCCCCGGCAGATGCAGCCCGGCTTGATGGCGTCCGGATCGATTTTTCTGCAATCAAAGCGGCATACGACCGATTGGCTTCCCGGTACCAGTACGTGATTGTCGAAGGGGCGGGCGGGTTGATGGTACCGCTGTCCGGGGGGCTGCTGGTCGCCGATCTGGCGCGGGAACTTGAACTGCCGCTTCTGGTCGTTGCCCGACCGGGGCTGGGAACGATCAACCATACGGTCCTGACCTGTTTTGCCGCGCAGCAGATGGGGCTCAAAATTGCCGGTGTCATCATAAACGGCATGCCGGAACATCCCGGTCTGGCGGAGCAGGGGGCGCCGCATCAGATCGGATCTCTCTGCGGCGCGTCGGTGCTGGGGGTATGGCCCAGGCGCAGTGGAGTCGATGAGATAGAGATAGTTGACGAGCTTGCTCTCTGGCTGGATGGTCAGGCGGAAACCGGCATTGTCTTACGGGAGTTGGGGGTGTGAGTTTCTCTTCAAGAGGTCGCCGAATAGAGCGGTAATTTTTTTGTAGTGCTACGTCACCGCGAGCAAATGATTTTTCGCGCTACAAACAGAGATTCGTGATATTGGGAATGGGCGATAAGGCACCGTGCGATTACTACCTGCGTCAAAATCTGCGTCAAGTATAAAAAAAGCACTTACATGTTGAATGTAAGTGCATGATTTAGTTGGCTGGGGCGCCAGGGATCGAACCTGGGAATGCCGGAATCAAAATCCGGTGCCTTACCGCTTGGCGACGCCCCAATAGTGATACTTTCGTGACTGTCAGACTGTTTCAACTGTTGCTGCAAACCACCCGGTGTCTTTTGTTATCTCTCGCCGGGCGTTTTCTGCTTTGGAAAAGCTATCGAAAATGCCAAAAACGGTCGGACCGCTGCCGGACATCATGCTTCCAGTTGCGCCCAGATTCATCAGGCGCTTTTTGATATCGGCAATCACCGGGAATGCCGGAATTGTTACCGATTCAAGATCGTTGGATAAAATTGAAGCAATATCCTCAATTGATTCGAAAAACTCCGGCAGTTTATTCAGCTCACGCGTAATTGTCAACTGTAAAGATTTATAAACCCAGGCCGTTGAAACATGTACACTAGGATTAACAAGCAAAATCCAACAGTTAGGCATTTTCGACAGGGGGGTAAGTTTTTCTCCGATCCCCTCCGCAAGAGCACTCCTTTTGAAAATAAAAAAAGGAACATCGGCGCCAAGTTTGCGGCCGGTTTCCATAAGTTCATGATCTGTCAAGCCGAGTTTGAGCAGCTCATTTAGCCCCATCAGCACCGTTGCCGCGTCGCTGCTCCCCCCGCCAAGACCGGCAGCAACTGGTATGTTTTTTATGATGTCGATAGTTACGCCGTATCTACTTCCGGCACGGTCAAGAAGTGTACGGGCTGCTTTCCAGGCAATATTGTCCGGGCCGTCCGGGACTCCCTTCGATTTGCAGAAAACACGAATATCTGGAGTGCTTGTCAGGGTAAGGGTGATTTCATCGCACAGATTGACGCGCTGCATGATCATGCGAAGCTCATGATACCCGTCAGGTCGCTTGCCGATAACGTCGAGTAGATAGTTTATTTTCGCCGGAGCGGACAGGGTCAGTGTTTCCACAAAAACTCCAGTATGGTAATGGTGAGTTGATTACCTGCTCGTTATATGAATAATCTTCATTTTTGTCGAGCAGTAAGTTTATTATTTACGGAAACGCTCCATGCGAAGTACGACGGATGGTTTATCTTTCAGCCAGAATATCAACCAGTTCCTTCATTTCCGCAGCGGTCAGAGTAACAGGCATCATTTCACTCCACGGCCGTATTTTTCGTGGATTTTTGAGCCAGGCATCCAGGTTTCTGACTGTCCATGCTTCACCATCCTTGAACGTCTTCGGATAATAGTCTGAAAAGAGACCCGATAAATTGGGACCGATAGTACCTGTCCCGACAGCACCCAGACGCCGGCTCAGCACACGATGGCACCTGC
>CAIYZD010000850.1 GCA_903930585.1 uncultured Geobacteraceae bacterium
CGCCCGTAGCTCAGCTGGATAGAGCACCAGGCTTCGAACCTGGGTGTCGGCCGTTCGAATCGGTCCGGGCGTACCAATAAAAACAAGCGGTTAGGTAATCACCTAGCCGCTTTTTATATATCTGTAACCTCTCGTGTAACCTCTGGTGGTTGCGCTAGACTGGAACATGATGGAATAATCATTCTGGTTTTTATTGTATACTTAGGCCATGTATCCCATCGAAGATGGATAAATTAATTGATGCCTTTACTGCGACACTTCCATGGGAGCAGAGGTTCACTGGTTCGATTCCTCTCAAGGGGGTAGCAACATAAGGAATTGTCTGGTAGTCATGGGGTCCGCTTTTTCTTAGGTCGTAAACCGTTCTTTGCCGCCCTCTTTTTCCCTTCTGGTGTTGTCGGTCCGGTAGACAATCCACCATGAAACTTGCATCGGCAGTTCAAATAGATGTCTCTCCGCTTGCATGGAGTCCCGGCCCTGGTCCTTGCCCCACATGCCAAACCGTACAGTTCAGGCGGAAAAGGAATTGTCGTTAGAGGTATATTGAAAGAGCCATCGTTATGTTCCTCCCAGGCATCCCGCTGTTCCTCCCATGCCTGAAAGATCCGGCCATTTTCTTCGTGCCATAAGGATGAAGATTTCGAGGAGTAGGAGGGGAGGGAGAGCTTCGCCTTTTTGAAAAAGGCGCTTCGCTTCATTGAGTAGGTCAAAGAGTAGTTCACCATTCACCCCTAATTCCCCGCTTCGGGGACCGAGCAACCGTCGAGCAATGAAAAGTTTGATATCTCCAATGGCGTTGCCTTTTTCAACAATTTTCATCATGCGCCTCCTGTTGCGCCCTGGTAGTTAATCGCGGGAAACCGCCCCAGGAAAGGCGGCTTGTCGTCTGGCCGGACTATCCCGCGAAATTGAAGCTATGCCGCCTTGCCGGTCGCCGGGTTCTTGCCTGGGGAAGTGATTCAAATGCCATTGCGAAAAGGCGCGCTTGGATAGCGTAATCATCATAGTTCATACTTGCCCCACTGCTTTCCGCTGCATAGGGATCACGTTCCCCTGCTTGCCGGTGGTAATGCCTATCAACTTACGTTCCCATCTCTGCATAGCCGCCTGTTTTTCCTTGTCGTAATGGTGTCGATTGTATGTGCCCTCCACCCCGCCCAACGAATGACTTAAGACCGCTTCTGCATGTTCTCTTGGTACACCAATTTCAGCCATGAAGGTGCGACAGGTTCTCCGGCCGTCGTGTGGTGTCCAATGGGGAATGTCATAATGTTTCGCGCGCTTGAGTATGAAAGAAAGTGTACCAACCTGGACCGGCAGGCCCGTCCGTCCAGAAGGGAAAATAATATCTTTGTCTGTTTCGGGGATAAGCGACAATGCAAGCTTTGTCAGAAAGACACGATGAGGTTTCCGGTTTTTCATTCGTTCGGCGGGGATCGTCCACCATGAACCATCTATCTCTGATTCTCTCATGCCACATACTTCGGAAGGTCGCTGACCGGTAACCAGAATAAGCTTGAGGATACTTTTTGCAGGCTCACTGCCGGGGCCTTCACCTATCCCATCCCATACCTGGGCAATCTCCGCAGCGGTCAACGTGCGTGACCTCCGTACCGGTGCAAGTTCAGGAATTGTTGATGCCATTTCGGTGAAGGGGTTATTTTCGACGATCTCCCTTTGGATACCGAAAGAAAACATCTTGCGGCATAGCCTTGATAAGGATCGAGCTTGGCCAGGTGCTCGCGCCGTCACTTCCTCAAGCAGAAGTATTGCATCTCTGCGCCGAATGTCGTTTGCTTTTAGGTCTCCCCATCGAGGGATAACATCCTTGTAAAGTGACCGCTTGTCATCATACATGGCACGCGCGGCCCTGCGCTTTGCTACCCACTTTTCAAGGAATTCATTAACCAGGACCGTGACTGTAGGCTCAAGCCTGCGTTCTTCCCTTTGCAGTCGTTCGCCCTCGTGCTTCTGGTCGCGCTCTTCCTGGGGGTCACGGGGGTTCTGTTTATCGTTCAGGATTGAATACGCTGCTGAATAGTCTGTTCGTGCATCAGCAAGTTTCTTATCAGGATAGTTGCCGAGGTTCATTTGTCGCCGTTTGCCGTCATAGGTGTAAGTATATATCCAAATCTTGAGGCCA
>CAIYZD010000851.1 GCA_903930585.1 uncultured Geobacteraceae bacterium
CGAGAGAGTCCGTCCTTTGCCGTCAGGCTGTTGAAACAGGGGAAATGGTGCTGCATACAAGTGGACAGCAAAACAGGGATTTTATTACCATGAGTGATGTTTGCCGGATAGTTGAGCATGTATGCTCATGTTTTTTCGATACATCATCTCCCTTTATAATGAATGTTGGGTCAGGGATATCAACTTCTGTTCTTGAGATGACTCGTTTTATTCAGCATCGGTGCGTTTGCATGGGCTTCGATCCTGTGATAAAGCGTCCGGATGAAGATGGTAAGAAGAGCGGTGAGCTCATGTTATATCAATCAGACCGATTAGTTCGATCAGGTCTGGCTATTGAAAATGATCGCAGCCATGAAGTTGATATGCTTTTGCGTTTTTGCCATGGGTTCATTACAAAGTGACTATGAGTAAAACGATAACGCCTCGGGTATCGGTTGTTATTCCAACCTATAATCATGCTCATTTTCTTGGACGTGCTCTTCAGTCGGTAGTAGACCAGACCTATACAAAATGGGAGGCTATTGTTGTTGACAACCATTCAACAGACAATACTGCAGCGGTCTTGCATGATTTTTCAGAACCACGGATTATCTTTTTGAAAATTCATAATAACGGTGTGATCGCAGCTTCAAGAAATATGGGGATTCGTGCGGCAAAAGGGGAATGGATAGCTTTTTTGGATTCGGATGATCATTGGTATCCTGATAAACTTGAAATGGTGTGCAAACGCATTAAAGAAGAGCCTGCTGTTGATGTGTGGAGCACTGATGAGCTTCTTGTAGATGAAACGACAGGTGAAAGGCGGCTTCTCAGATATGGTCCCTGTACTTCAGGATTTTATGAAGGACTGCTGGTGCGCGGGAACTGCATGTCACCATCGGCCACTCTGGTAAGAAGAGATTTTCTTTTTCAGAAAGACATTCTGTTTCGTGAAGAGAAAGATTTTGTGACAGTTGAGGATTACGACTTCTGGATGCAGCTCGCACAAAAAGGAGCAAAATTCAGGTTTATCCATTCGGTTCAGGGAGAATATCTTGTTCACAGGACCAATAATTCAGGTCAGGATCTTCTGCATCGTCAGAATACGCTTAATCTTCTGAAAGATCATGCTTATAACAGGCAGACTTTTCAGCCGGACAGGAACAGATTATGGAGGAAAATACATGCCCGTTTATTGCTAGGCAGCGCAAAAAAACTCATAGGGGAAAAACAATTTGCTTTAGGAGTCCAGACTTTGATGCTTGCATTCAAAAGTTCTCCGACAGGATGCTTTTCCTGTATACAGTCGAATTTAGTAAAAAGAATCAGCAATATTATTGCGTAATTCGTCATTCAATGATCCATCAGTTACATCATCTCGTCAACAGATTGAGTGTCGATAGTGATGGCATATATTTCGGCACCCCATCTGTATCCGCTTCAGCGGATCAGACTGTCGAAATTTCACTTCGCGAGCGTATCGCAGTAAAAAATTATGATAACTACCTTTATGAGATCAGCAACAGCCATTCGATACCGGTTATGGATCATGAGGTTGATCGATTTCTTCTGAACATTTCTCATGACGCGCTGATTTTGGACATCGGCGGTTGCTGGGGCTGGCATTGGCGCCGTCTGGCCGAGACCCGTAGGGATGTAGGTGTAGTGATTATCGATTTTGTTCGTTCGAATCTGACTCATGCCAAAAACGTTCTGGGTGATCTTGTTGGTCGTCAAGTGTTATTGATTCATGCAGATGCGACCGCATTGCCATTTGTGCTTGATGAAGGATTTTCCGGTTTTGACGGGGTATGGACCGTTCAGACATTTCAGCATATTCCTGATTTCAATAAAGCTGTGCTGGAAGTTTACCGGGTACTGAAAGTGCAATCCGGTCTGTTTGCCAACTATTCACTGAATGTTCAGCCGCCTGTTCGCTGGCTCTATCGTCTGTTCGGCAGGAGTTATATTAC
>CAIYZD010000852.1 GCA_903930585.1 uncultured Geobacteraceae bacterium
ATACTGGCCCACCCGCCCGGAAAAAAACTGGTGATTGACCCAAGTAAACGTGAGTTCGTCATCGTCGACCAATAGACCAAAAAGGAACTTTTTAACACCTCCGGAAACTGAATTTCTAAGCAGCAAAGCCAACGCCAAAAACAAAACACACCATGAACAAACTAAAAACATTAGCTCTGGTTGGTGCCTTGACCGCAGTCGGGACGTTTTACTCACATGCGCAAAATCTGGTCGCCGATGGCGATTTTACCGCCAATGCATCCGCATTTGTCACTGCGCCTGGCCTTATTAACGTTCCGACCGGTTCGTGGCCGAACAATCCGGCAGCAATTGCGGGTTGGACAGTCAGCCCTTATGGCGGGACTGATATAGGCGTGAATGGCACTGGGGCTGGTTCTGGCTATAATGTCTTCGGCCCATACTACGATGGGGGACACACTTACGCCTTCGTTAAGACCAGCGGATCTGCGATCTACCAATTTGTGGCGCTCTCCCCTAATACCACGTATGCACTGGAATTCGACGCCGCTGGCCGGCCTTCTGGTGATGCCTCTACATTCTCGGTGAGGTTTGGCGACCCGTTCGACACGTTTTGGAGCAGTGGCAGCGTTGCCGCTGACTACTTCGCGTTCACCCACTACAGCTATACCTTCACCACCCCGGGTTCGCTCGCCATGCCCACCATCCAGTTGTGGAACGACAGCAGCAGCTTGGGTGACACGACGGTGAACTTTGCCAACGTGAGCCTGATTGCGCTGCCCCAACCGGCACGTGCTACGCTGGTGTCTGACAACTTCAGCACCGCCGACGCCAACAATGATTTGAACGCCAATCTGGCGACGCGCCAAGGCGGCAATCTGGCCACCACCGGCTACTATTGGGGCTGCTTTCCGCCAGACGCCATCGGGATTACCAACAATGCGATCATGCTATCGAGTGTGCGCACCGACTACGAGACTCCCAGTCAGGTCATCCTAAATCAAAACCTTTTCAGCTATGAAGTGAGCAACAGTTTCCGGGTAGAATGCGATGTGAATATCACGACCGGCAGCGCAAGCCCCTCGAGTTGGGCTGCTGTTTCAGTATGCGGCGGAGCTGAATTGAGCGGGTTGACGGAAGGCTTTCACATACTGATCCAGCCTTACGGGGATTACTGCATTTATAACCTTTTTGACGGCGGAACTGCGGTTGGAGTCACCATGGTCTACTCCACGAACAATCATCATGTGGTTATTGATGTCAGCAACAATGTTGCCCGCGTCAATGTGAATAGAATGGCCGTGCCGTTTGCAATGGGCACATATAGCCATACCATCACTAGTGCAGCGACTGGCGCGACCAACTACGTCAGTTTTCGCCTCTATGCCAATACTGGAGCAACCCCCTCGATCGCCACTTTCGACAATCTTGTTGTCTCAACTGCGCCGGTGACAACCCCTGCGCCCACGCTGGTGAACCCTGCTTACAACCTCGGCATAGGCACGGCCAGTTTTCAGTTTAATTCGGTGGCCCAGGGCTTTTACGTCTTGGAATCCAAGACCAGCCTGACCGACCCGACATGGACCAAGGTTGCCAACATTGCTGGCACGGGCGGGGTGCAAACCGTGTCGTTCCCCTCGGCCTCGCCGACGGCGTTCTTCCGGTTGCGTGTGCCGGTGCCGTAATTCAGTTTTAGGTTGGGAACAGGGTGGTGGAGGCTGGGTGCAAGCCCGGCCTCCAGTTTTACGATAAAACATCGGTCGCCCGGTTCGGGATCCGCTATAATATTGTTTAGGCTATGTTTTCAAATTTCAAATCTGGTGGTCGGGCGCGGCACTCATGGCGTGCCGCTGGCGACTGCCGCACGCTCGTTGCCATGCTGTGTTTGGCAACCAGCGTATTGGCTCCGGCGGCCGACAATCCGTTCCTGCGGATTGATATTCCCGACAGCGGTGTCCTCAAATACAATGGCGAGTATTATCTCTGTGGCTGGACGACCAAGGGCTACATGTATTCGTCGCGCAATCTGGTGGACTGGGGCAACCGCACCAAGGCCATCACCCACGTGTAAACGGCGGCTGAAAAGTGCGGCGG
>CAIYZD010000853.1 GCA_903930585.1 uncultured Geobacteraceae bacterium
GCTTCGAGGCGCGCCAGATGCAGCCAGATGTGGTCGCCCTCGGGGCGAAGATCGAATTCAAGGCCGGGGAGTCCAGTCAAGTCGGTATTACGATGAACAAAGCCTTTCGCGGCGGAGAGATGATACCCTTTCGGGTCAATATTTTTTGCTTGCTCTTCGATATATTCGAGCAAGCCTTTAAGCAAGTCACGAGGTGTAGTGGGCATAATTCCAGCGGTACAAATCTGTTCTCTTCAATAGAATCAACTGTCAGCCGAAACTACTCATTAAAACAAGAAGAACTCTGTTTTCCGAAAATATTATGGCGGGAGCAGAGTGTCGCCTTCGCGGAGTGCGTTTTCATAGACTTTCAGATCGCCCTCTGAGAAGCAGCAGAAGACCACGTCATGCAGGATATTCTGCCTGCTCACAATGGCATATACCGTGTCCACTGCAATGCGGGCAGCTTGCTTAATTGGGTAGCCGTAGATGCCGGTGCTTATGCTTGGGAAAGCTATTGATCGGGCTGACTTTGCAATGGCGAGTTCAATCGACTTTGCGTAGCATGAGGCGAGAAGTTCTGGTTCGCCATGTGTGCCGCCACGCCAGACTGGCCCAACCGTGTGGATGATAAACTTTGCTGGAAGCCGGTAGGCCTTGGTTACCTTCGCTTCGCCAGTCTTGCAACCTCCGAGAAGGCTGCATTTGTGTATCAGATCGGGGCCAGCGGCACGATGTATTGCGCCATCCACGCCCCCACCGCCCAGCAGCGAGGAATTGGCGGCATTGACGATCACGTCGACTTCAAGTTTCGTAATGTCTGCGTGTATGGCTTGAAGGGTTACTGTCATTTATTTTGGGGTCTAAAGCATAGGCTCGCGCCTGTTGTGCAGATTTGAACAGTTTACTTCCTGCTTGCGTCATAACGTGTTACTCCTCTCTTCGTATTGCCGGGCTTGATTGTGTATGTGGCTAATCTGTATTACTTGGGCTGTTTTCATCGAAGGATGTGATTTATTTTCGGTCAGCCAGATTCGCTTCAATCAGCCGCCGTTCCTTTTCGATTTCCAGTCGAAGTTCCTCTTCCGTCGGAAGGAATTTGAGATATTTCGAGGCAAATATCTGCCTGCTTTCATGCAAAACCGAATACTTGGCGACCGCCTCACTCTTGTCGGAGCAAAGAATCAAGCCGATGGTTGGATTGTCGCCTGGCACTTTAAACTGATCTTCAAATAAGCGGACATAGCCATCCATCTGCCCAACATCCTGATGGGTAAGTTTGCCAAGTTTCAGCTCAATCAACAAAAAGCATTTCAGAATGTAGTTGTAGAAGAGCAGATCCACATAAAAATCATTATCATCAAACCTGATATGTTTTTGGCGGGCGACAAAGGAAAATCCTTTGCCCAGTTCCAGCAGGAAGAGTTGCAGGTTGCCTATAATAGCCAGCTCCAACGCGCTTTCATGCAGATTCGGATTGTCGGGCAGGTCAAGAAACTCAAGCACCATGGGCGATTTCAGCACATCAACCGGTCTGAATTGCTCACCTGCCAAGCGCTCGCGATTAGTCGCCAGCAGCCCTTGTTCCCCATGATGAGCAAGAATCCGTTCATAGTAGGAGGTTTGTATCTGCCGCTCAAGTTGTGTTTTATTCCAGCCACACTCAATGGCTTCCTGCTCGTAAAATTCCCGTGCGGAAGGTTTCGACACTCTCATCAGAGCACGATAATGCGACCATGTCAGTTGTGGGGAAAAACCTTGTTCCAATCTGCTGTGTTCCACAGTAGGGTTCTGACTGACCTGCGATTCTCTTCCTGGCAGGGAGAGTTTTGATATACCTGTGAATTCTCTTCCCGTCGGGGAGAGAATGTCGAAACGCTCGTCATAGACTTGGTAAAATTGCCGAAAATTCCATAAAGTCTGAGCAGCAAAGCCTTTTCCATATTGTTTGGTCAATTGCAAGGAAAGGTTTTCGATTACCTGTTTTCCGTATTCTGCCCGCTCTTTGCCTTGCTGTAATTCAACAACTATTTCCCGGCCAATCAACCAATAAGCCGTGACCATATTGGTATTGACTGACCGCACACATTGGAGCGAGCCTGTTCAAGAATCTCGACAACTCGATCAAAGAGGGCTCCTCCGATTGTCATTTCACGATCCATCATTGCTTCTTTAATTTGATTTCACTTCAGCTCTGCCAGAAAACCGCTCATGGTCGTAGAGGACAATAGGCCCGCATGTCCGGTTTATTTTTAAAATGCTGTATGGCTCAAAGATAATAAATTGCCTGAAATCCCTCATTAATCAACAGTTTTGCAGAAGAACTGGTATTATTTGTGCCTTTAATGGTGCCTGAAAGTCGCCGCAATGTCGAAATCAAAGCATTGGACGAAAACCCGCTCTTGAACGGTTCAACCCTCTCGCGTAAAGAGAGCATCAACAAGAGCAGACCTGATGAACCTGCGTTTCTTCGTTTGATTTTCGATAACTGACACTCAACAATCCGCTTGCTTTATCCAGTAGAAAATAGTATCTACATTGTATAACAAATCGTGGAGATATGTATGCTTACAAAGGTTCAGAAATGGGGCAATAGCCTTGCCTTGAGAATACCGAAGAGCTATGCACTTGAGGCTAAACTGGAAAAAGATACGGATGTCGATATTTCCCTGGTAGAAGGGCAACTCGTTATCCGCCCTGTGGTCACTGTCAAACCAGATCTCGCCCACCTGCTTTCCGCCATCACGGAAGATAATCTGCATGATGCCTGCGACACCGGTGAAGCTGTCGGAAACGAAAACTGGTGATCTTATGACTTACACTCCAGATCGTGGTGATATGATATGGATTGCCTTTAATCCACAAGCAGGGCATGAACAGGCGGGACGTCGCCCCGCATTGGTACTCTCTCCGGTCGCATACAACTTCCGGGTTGGTTTAGCGCTGCTTTGCCCCATTACCACACGGATTAAAGGATATCCGTTTGAAGTGTTACTCCCCGAAGGGCTGAAGATAAACGGAGCGGTCCTAACTGATCAGGTAAAAAGTCTTGACTGGAAAATCAGGCAAGCTGATTTTATTTGTCGCTTGCCAGAAGCAACACTAGACGAAGTGCTGCATAAGCTGAATACGTTATTGGGGTGAGAGAGACCTGGCTCC
>CAIYZD010000854.1 GCA_903930585.1 uncultured Geobacteraceae bacterium
GGTCAGGATGTTCAACTTTGCAGCAGAGCGCGGCATTTTGGAATATTCCCCCCTCAGCGGTATGAAGAAGAAGCCAGAGAAAACACGGCAGCGAGTCCTGAGCAATGAGGAAATCAAATTATTGTGGGCGGCTCTTGATCTGGACAACATGCCCATAGACATTTACCGGGTTTCGAAGCTGGCATTGAAAATGATCCTGCTGACAGGTCAAAGACCCGGTGAGGTATGCGGTATGACCTGGGCTGAGATTGACGGCGACACCTGGACAATCCCGGCAACCAGGATGAAGGGGCGAGTAGCGCACAGCGTACCGCTTTCAAGCATGGCTCTGGAGATCATCGAGCAAGCCCGGATATATTCAGGAGACAGCCTTTTTGTGTTCGCCTCTACCCATAGCGACGATGGCCCCATGACTTCACATGCTCTCTCTAAGGCCATTCTGCGCCATTGGTCGGAAATCGGTTTCAAGGAACAATTCACCCCCCACGATCTGCGCCGGACACTTCGAACCAGGTTGGCCGAAATCGGTATTGATGACGTGGTTGCTGAAAGGGTCATGGGTCACAAGCTCCAGGGTATGCTGGCAGTCTATAACCGGCACAGCTACGACACCGAGAAGCGGCTGGCTCTTGACAAATGGGCCAAGAAACTCCGCCAGATTGTAGGCATTGAGGAAGAACAGGCCGCTAACATCATCGAATTCAAACGCAAAGTGGTCTGAGATTTTATTTGGTTTAACTCCCGCACCATAAATGGTACAACAAGGAAAGTTATGGATGAACCGCTTTTTGTTTTAGCAGTTGCCTTCTACCAGTCAGACACCGGAAACGAGCCGGTCAGGGAGTGGTTGCAAGGATTGTCTCGCGAGGACAAGCGAAGCATTGGCGAAGACATAAAGACCGTTCAATTTGGTTGGCCTTTAGGGATGCCGCTTATCAGGAAAATCAGTAAAGACTTGTGGGAAGTAAGAAGCCATGTAGTTGACGGCATTGCCCGTGTGTTTTTCACCGTGGATGGTGGCGATATGATTCTGTTGCATGGCATTATCAAAAAGTCGCAGAAGACACCGCCTAATGAGCTGAAAACGGCCATGGATCGTCTCAGTAAATACAAAGGAGCATACAATGAAAAATAAACATCTTGGCAGCAGCTTTGACGAGTTTCTTGATCAAGAAGGACTTCGTGCCGATACTGAGGCGGTCGCTATCAAAAGAGTCATTGCTTATCAGATCGAAATGGAGATGGAGCGGGTAAAATTATCGAAGTCTGCCATGGCCGCAAAAATGCACACAAGCAGGCCTGCCCTGAGCAGGCTTCTTGACCCGAATAATCCATCTGTCACTTTGCAAACTTTGGAACGGGCTGCCATGGCACTTGGAAAGAATCTTAGAATCGAATTGACATGACCATTCGAAAACTGGCCAGCAAGGGAGGATTGAAGCCAGCTACGACACCGAGAAGCGGCAGGCTCTTGATAAATGGGCAAGGAAGCTGCGGCATATTGTAGGCATTGAGAAGCCGGAACAGGGCAAGATACTCCAGATGAGGCGGGGGGCGTTATGAAACAAAGGATAAAACAATCTTCTGGTGGATTTATAGACTCACAGCATTTTTCGGAAGTAAAATTCAAAAATGCCGCCATTACCGTCATTTTTTTTCGTAAAATTTTAGGCCCCGCTTATGTGCGGCCTGTTTATGATATTTGTCGGATGTATTTATGTATGAAAGAGGAAGAGCCAAACCTTAAGGACAACGATAATCTAAATGCCGTAGCAAAAGCTGCAAAAGTTCTATCTGAGGCCTTGGATCAGCTGAGCCAACACGACATTGGGCATATTTATGACACAGGCCTTGCCTTGAACATCAAAACAATCAAGACCATCATCGAAGGCTTGGAAGATGTTGGGCCAAAACACGGAAAGGCAGAAACACCAGACACGGCAGGCCGTCTGCTGGTTTTTGAACTGGCAGACCTATATAAACGCGCCCATGGGGTATGGCCGACGCGAAAAAATGAATATAGGGAGCGCCATGTAAATCGCCGTCAAAAAGGGCATCAGCAACGCGAAACCGGGCCGATGATCGACATGCTTAAGGCCCTTGATCCTTATATTCACTGCGGACCCTGCGGCGGGCACCTGAAAGTACTTGAACAATCCATTAAAATCATTTTAAAAAATTCTATGGACGAATAGATTTTCCCTCCTAAGTCCTTCTCACCCGCTGTAACCTCCCGCCAAATAACAGTTTCGCAC